>JACMIM010000005.1 GCA_014381165.1 Roseiflexaceae bacterium | reverse complement strand
GGTCCGAAGATGCTAGCGCTGATCGGACGTGTGGCGGGCACGCTTGGCTGTGCAATGCTCTGGGCCAGCGGGCGGCGTAGCCAGTCGAATGAGCCGCTGGTGACAACCTGCCGCCAGCTGCGATGCCCGACCGTGGCAAAGCAGCGCAGCTCGAGCATGCCGCCAAAGCGCTGCTCGGTCATAATCTGATAGATACGGTCGAAATCGGCCCGCTCATAGATCGGCATTTCACAGCGCCGCAAGGCCGGCCCGATTGGGTTGAGCGCACCAAGCTCATAGGCGAATGGTGGCAGCGCTTGCTCGGCAGCGCGCGTTTCGAGTGTGTAGGTCGCGCTGCGATCCTGCCGCCCGTCGGCCTCGGTGTAATCGTCAATTACCTCAGCGATCAGCTGTGCGCCAGTGCGTGAAACGACAATCCGGGTCTGTTTCCAGCCAAAATCGTATATGCCCATAGCACGGTCGCCACGCACCTGCGCCTGAACAACGCCCCAGTCGCAGTCCTCGGGCTGGCACGCGCCATAGCCGTGGAACGAGACCGTGGTGGCATCGACACGCTCGATCACAAGCCGGGTCATCCCGCGCGTCGCACGGTCGGTGTTGCGCCATTCGCCCGCAAACAGTTCTGCAGGCATGCCACGCGGTCGCGTGCGGTCGTCAAGCGGCTGGCGGTAGCGCAACCGCACGATTGCGGTATGCGCAATTTCCTGCACGCTGAAGCCGGGAGCACTGGGCAGCGGCCCTGCCAGGTCGATCGTGAGCACTCCAATTGGGTCGCTACGCACAGCAGGGTTCGCGATCCAGCGCAGGCTGGCCTGGTAGCGGCCATCGGCGACATGCACCTGATACTGGGGCAGCGCATAATGTATGCTCGGGTCGACCGACGACGCATAGAACTCACCAGCGACAAGCTGGCCATCGGGCGAGACTGGCAGCGGCTGTGTGTCGGCCTCCGCAACCGGGCCAGGCCAGCGCGCGTGCATCTGCGCGATATACCTATCGCTGTACATGCTTGTCAGGGCGACAGCGCGCATGGTTTGATCGACAAAATACATGTCCTGTACCCTTTCGGCCATTGATCGCACCAGCAACTGGCACAACGAAGCGGTGCCTGATCTGGGATCAAGCCTACAAAGCCGGGGTTTGGGGCACAGCCCCGAAAAATCCCCCTGCTACGTTTATAGTTCTCGCAGGATCGCTGTCAGCGGGGGGTTGGGGCACAGCCCCCAAAAAAATCCCCCTGCTACTTTTACAGGTCTCGCAGGATCGCTGTCAGCGGGGGTTTGGGGGCACAGCCCCCGAAAAAATCCCCCTGCTACTTTTACAGTTCTCGCAGGATTGCAGTAGATGGTTCAGTCTGAAGTGGCGGCGACGGCGGGCGATGTTGCGTTCAGGCGTTTGCACATACGAACGCCCCTGATAATGGTTTTAGTGCGACCATTGGTCAAATCAGTATTAATATCTGCAAGCAAGCAGCAGTACGAGGATATATAGTAAAGCCGAGCGAGCCGCCTCTATTGGCGGAAGTGCCTTGTTATGGGCAACGATGACGCAGAAAACGCTGGCCCATGTCAATCGACACGCGACCAGCGTTCTCTACGGTGTGGCGGGCTTCCTACGCGCCAGCCTCGGCGAGCTGTTCGGTAAAGTAGCTGCGCCAACCTGTGGCCAATGCTGGCACGGCGATGATCCGCTGCATCGTTGCCAGGTCGTTTTATGGGTAATCAGCTTGATCAAGATTTCCTGCGTGGCATCCTCGGCATCCATTGGCCGCTGGAGCATACGAAGCGCAAGATTGTAGATTGGCTGCTGCGCCGCGCCGATCAGTGCCTCAAGCGCGTCTTTACTGCCGTTTTGCGCGGCGGCGGCCAGCGCGCTGAGATCATCGTGCATAACCATTTCCTTGCTGCCGGTTTGTGCCTCTATACTATTAGACACCGGGCAGGATGGTTTGTGACCACTCAGCACGTCGTCTCGGCTACAACGGCAGCGCTTGCGCTGCTTGATCGTGCTGTGCCAGCGGGGATTGTGCGCTCCGCTGTGGTGCGCCGACGATCTGCCGCGCGGTGTGTTCGTCGGTGACAAGCACATGAATAAGGCCAGCGTCAAGCAGTGCGCGCAGCGGGATGACCTTGTTATCGCCAGCTGCAACGGCGACCACCCGCGTACAGCGCCGCAGCTGCTCCCAACCGATCGCGATCACGCGCCCTGGGTACGCATGATCGACCAGCCGCCCCTCGGCATCGAAGAAGTGGCCACAAATATCGCCGACAGCGCCCGCCGCTTCCAACCGCAGCATCACGTCGGGCGGCAGCAGCCCATTGTCGTCGAGCGGCGAACCGCGCAATGGCCCAACGCCCATGAGCACCATATCCAGGCGATCGTACATGGGAAGTACCTGGCGCACACCCGGTGTATGAAGCAGGGCCTCAGCGAGCGCTGGATTCTCGACCAGTGCCGGAGCATTGAGGTAATAGCTCGTGCCACTATACATTTCGGAAAGCAGGCGCGCTAGCTCGCCGGCGCGCGCCGACGAGTGCTGTGTATCATATTCACCCATGACCTGAACAATCGTGATCGGGCGTGGACTCGCGTATGGCTGAAGCGCGGCAGCAAGCGCGGCCACGGTGCGCCCGCGTCCCACCCCAATCTGCATTCCCGGCTTGATCATTCCGTCGATCGCAGGCGCGGCTGCAACGCTGATTGTGCGGCGCAGCGCCTCGTCATCAAATGCGCCTGCCCCGGTCGCCGCGATCAGCGCTTCAATCCCGAATTGCGTGCGCAGCGTGTGCTCGAGCAGCATGCTGCGCGCGTGCGGGCGCACAATACTGATCCGCACGATGCCTTCCTCGCGCGCCCGGTTGAGCAACCGCGAGACGGTACTTGACGAGATACCAAGCTGCTCGGCAAGCTGTCCCTGGGTTTTGTGCTCGATATAGTAGCCTTCGGCTACCCGCGCTAACAGATCCAGGTCGGTGCGATTGTTGTCGTAATCGGTTGCAGCCATAGCCATCTCCTCGCCATGCTTGGTGCGCCTATTGTAGCACGTTCCCAGCGCCGGAAAGACCAGCTTGCGCGTAAAATCACCAGTTATTGCAAGATATTGCAGGGCATTGAAATAATACTTGACATGCCGATCTAGCCATGCTATATTGCACACATATTCACGTTGTTGCAAAAACGTGCATCGCCTCGCATTCTACGTCATCCACGTCCTTTTGTAGCAATCCTGGAAAGGAGAACCAAGCGGTCGTTGAGTGTGTGTCATGCTTCTATCATCGCAGCGTAGCCCCAAATGCTCCCAGCAGTTGTGCAGTGTAACCGCAGAACCGTGTTGGTTCGCGGAGGAGGAGTTGCAGCATGGACAAGCCTATTTCGCGCCGTCGTTTTTTGTCCGGCCTTGCGCTGAGTGGCGGCTCGGTGCTACTTGCCGCCTGTGGCAGCCCAACGGTTTCAAGCCCGGCAGCCGAAAGTGGGGCGCCCGCAGCGCCCGCAATGCCTGCGGCAAGCAGCTCGGGCGGGTTCGATTGGATGCAGGAAAACGGCAAAACGATCTCGCTGGCGTTTGCCAAGCACCCCATGTCCGATACGTTGATTCAGCTGCTGCCTGAGTTCAAGAGCCAGACTGGCATCACCGTCAATTACGAGGCCTACCCCGAGGAAGAATTCTTCCAGAAGTTGCTGGTCGACCTTTCCACCCGCCAAGGCACCTACGATGCCTTCATGTGCGGCCCGGTCAACTACAAGCAGTACGCCGCCCCCGGCTGGATCGAACCGCTTGACGGCTACCTGAGCGACCCGAAGCTGACCGCGTCCGATTACGACCTCGACGACTTCTACCCCGCCGCGCTTGGCGTCAACCGCTGGGACAAAGAAAAAGGGCTGACCGGTTTGGGCCAGGGGCCGCTGTATGCCATTCCCGTGAATGAGGAAGGCTATTCGCTGTTCTCGCGCAAGGACGTGCTGGAGAAAGCCGGAATCAAGCCACCAGAAAGCTTCGCCGAGTTGCTGGAGGCCGCCACAAAGCTGAACGGCTTTGAGATGGATGGCAAAAAGCTCAATGGCTTTGTGGCGCGTGGCAACAAGACATTTCCCACACTGACTGGCGGCTTTAGCTCGCTGTTCTGGGGCTATGGCGCGAGCGACCTGACCGCCGATGGCAAGGTCGATATCACATCTGCGAAGTCGATCGAGGCGCACAAGATGTGGGGCGAGCTGATGTCGCTGGCACCACAAGCGGTTGGATCGTACACATGGTACGAGGCAATGAATGATTTTGCCGCCGGAAATGCTGTGTTCTTTATCGACGCCAACCACATGGCCGAGTTCTTTGAAGACCCAACCAAGAGCGCTGTGGCCGGCAAGGTGAACTATGGTCTGCCACCTGCCGGGCCGGATGGCACCCGCGCGTGCGGCATCTGGCTGTGGTCGCTGGGCATGTCGAGCGCCTCGCAGAATAAGAATGCGGCCTGGCTGTTTCTGCAATGGGCGTCCTCGAAGGCGGTGCTGGAAAAGGCGATTCCGCTCCACAACATCAACCCCACCCGCCAGTCGCTTGCGAACTCCCCGACCATGAAAGAGTACACGGCCAGCTGGGGCAACTACAACGACACCTGGCAAACAATCCTCGCCGACCACGCCAAATGGCGCTACATGGCCTCGCCGAAGTTCCCCGAGATCGGCGATCGCTGGGCGCTGGGCGTGCAGCAGATCATCTTAAAGGAAAGCTCGGCAGAGGACGCACTGGCGGCAGCAGCCAGCGACATCGAAGCCATTCTTGCGGGCGTCTAGCGGCTCAGAGAACAAAGAACCGAGAACAAAGAACAGCGTTCCCGGCACTGAAGCGCCGGGCTATTGGGTTCTTTGTTCTTTGTTCTCTGTTCTCGGTTCTCTGTTCTGCGGTTCTCGGTTCTTCGTTCAGGGGGCTTGTATGGTACGTAGCTCGCGGAGCTTGCCCTATCTGCTGTTGCTGCCAGGCATCCTGCTCAGCGTGGCGATCTTGTACCCCTTTCTGACTGGCGCGTACTGGAGTTTTACGCGCTACGATCTTGGCAGCGGCGCACCACCATCGTTCAATGGCATTGCCAATTATGTGCGCCTGCTGACCAACGGCCTCGGCCTGCACGCAATCTTGATCACCTTCGTCTACGCCGCGCTCGCGGTTGCCGTCGAAACCATCCTGGGCTTTGGCGTGGCGCTGCTGCTGCTCAAAGAAGGGCCGCTGACAAGTGTGTTTCGCGCGCTGGTTGTGCTGCCGCTGCTGATGCCGCCGGTTGTCGCCACAATCATGTGGAAGGTCATGATGACGCCCAACGGCGTGCTCAATTACCTGTTGCAACAGGTTGGCTTGCCGCCATTTGGCTGGCTCGGCACAACCGCCACCGCCCTGCCGTCGACCGTGCTGATCGACGCCTGGATTTATACGCCATTCGTGATCTTGATTCTGCTGGCTGGGTTGCAATCGATCCCAGACGACGTGCGCGAGGCGGCGCGGGTCGATGGCGCGAATTGGTGGTGGGAGCAGTCGCACATCATCATCCCCCTGCTGCGACCGTTCTTTGTGATTATTGTGGTATTTCGCGGCATCGATGCGCTCAAAAGTTTTGATATCATCTACACGTCCACCCAGGGCGGCCCGATCAACGCGACGATGAACCTGCATGTGCAAGCCTACTTCACTGGCATTCGCAGCCTCAACATCGGCGCGGCCATGGCATTTCTGGTGATTCTGTGGGCGTTCTGCTATGCGCTTGCATTCGGCCTGCTCCGGCTGCGGCGGGGGAGACCAGCATAATGGTGACACAGCCGCAGCAGGCAACTCAGGTACACACACGACTGCAAGCGGCGGCGAGCCGACAGCGGCTGGGCGAGGTAGGCCGGATTGTTGGACTAGTAACCTACGTGACCTTTGCCTTGTTTCCGCTGTTCTGGATCTTGCTCATGTCGCTCAAAAAGCCAATCGACGTGATCGCCTACCCGCCCAAGTTCATATTTACGCCGACTTTGGACAACTACCGCGATGCGCTTTCGCGCCCCGATTTCCTGCTACCCTACAAAAACTCGCTGATCGTTACGATCGGTGCGCTAGCGGTCACGCTGATTATCGGCCTGCCCGCCGCATATGCCTTGGCGCGTATGGACTTCAAGCGCAAAGAGGACATCGCCTTTTCCTTTTTGTCGTTGCGCTTTGCCCCAGAGTTGGTGATCATCCTGCCCTTATTTGTGATTTATCAGCAACTCAAACTCTACAACACCTACATCGGCCTGATTCTGGTGTACCAGTTGATCACGTTTCCGCTCATGGTTTGGATGATGCGCTCGTTTTTCGAGGACGTGCCACGCGAAATCGAGGAAGCTATCAGCATCGACGGCGGGACGTGGTGGCACAGCTTCTTTATGATCTCGTTTCGGATTGTGCTGCCTGGTGTGGCGGCGAGCACAGTTCTGGGGTTCATCTATGCCTGGAACAACTTTGTGTTCGGCCTCATCCTGGCTGGGCGCGACACCCAGGTGATTACCACCGGGCTGTTGCAGTTTATCTCGTTTCAAGAGATCCAGTGGGGTTCGATGGCGGCGGGAACCATGTTGACGATTATTCCTGAGTTTCTGGTTGCCATTTTCGCCCTGCGCTACATGATCCGCGGCTTGACTGCCGGTGTTGTCAAGGGCTAGCCATGATTGGAGCATCCTATGGACTACGAGCGGATCGACGCGGCCCTGCGCCAGGCCAGCGACACACGTCGGGTTGTGATTGGTGTCAAGACACTCGACGGTGTTGATGCGACATTTGCCGACAGTTTTGGCGAACGTGCCGCCGTGGTGATCGCCGACGAAACAACCTTTGCCGTCGCTGGTCAGGCCGTCCACGAACACCTACGCGCGGCTGGTCGAACAGTATTTGCGCCGATCATCTTTCCCAGTGCGCCAGCCCTATATGCCGATTTCGAAAACGTGCTTGTGCTAGAAACGCAACTACGGCAGCACGACGCAACGCCAGTCGTCGTCGGCTCTGGCACGCTCAACGACCTGACCAAGCTCGCGGCGTACCGCGCCGAACGGCAGTACATGTGCATTGGAACCGCCGCATCGATGGATGGCTACACCGCGTTCGGCGCGGCGATCACCAAAGACGGCTTCAAGCAAACGATGACATGCCCCGCCCCGCGTGCGCTTTTGGCCGACATGGAGATTGTCGCTCAGGCCCCGCCGCAGATGCACGCGACCGGCTATGGCGACCTGCTGGGGAAAATCACCGCAGGCGCGGATTGGATTCTGGCCGACGCGCTCGAGGCCGAGCCAATTGACGATTTGGCGTGGTCGCTGGTGCAGGATTCGCTGCGCGATTGGACGGCGCAACCCGACCGCGTTCGCGTGGGCGATCACCAGGCAGTTGGGCATTTGTTCGAGGGCTTGATTATGTCGGGCGTCGCGATGCAGATCAGCGCCTCGTCGCGGCCAGCATCCGGCAGCGAACACCGTTTTTCGCACTTATGGGAAATGGAAGCGCTTGGCCATAATCACCCCGCAATCCCGCACGGGTTCAAAGTCGGCATCGGCACGATCGCGGCGGCGGCGCTGTACGAGCGCGTCCTCACGCGGTATCTCGACCAGCTCGACATCGACGCGCTGTGTGCCCAGTGGCCCAGCTGCGACGAAACCGAGCGCACGGTGCGGGCCATGCACGATCTTCCGCTGCTGGCAGAAAACGCGGTGGCCGAAAGCCTCGCCAAGTACATTTCGCCGCAGCAGTTGCGCACGCGCTTGCAGATGCTTCAAGCGCGCTGGCCGCAGATTCGCTCCAAGCTGCAAGCGCAACTCATGACCGCGAATGAGCTACGCGCCAAGCTTCAGGCGGTCGGCTGCCCAACCGAGCCAACCGCGATCGGCCTGGACATGGATCAGGTGCGTGCAAGCTACGCACGAGCCAGGACTATTCGCGCCCGCTACACTGTGCTCGATCTCGTCAACGAGACTGGCATCCTCGATGCTTGCGTCGAGGAGTTGTTCACGCCTGGCGGCTATTGGTTCGAACACGCGGCGGTGCTTGTCTAGCATGGCGGCTAGGATGCGGGGTGTATTCACGCTGCCGCCCGCGCGCTGTATGATAGATGGCGACCAACTGGAAATAGGCGAGCGTACGTTGAGGTACGGAGGACACGATGGGCGAACGCAAGTATGTGATTGGCGTGGATTTTGGCACCGAGTCGGGGCGCGCGCTGCTGGTGGAGGTCGCCAACGGCTATGAGGTCGCCTCGGCGGTTTCCGAGTACAGCAACGGCGTGATCGACGAGCGATTACCTGGCACCGACATTCGGCTTGATCCCGATTGGGCCTTACAAGACCCGAACGATTACGTAGAAGTGTTCAAGCAGGCCGTTCCAGCGGTGCTTGCCGCAAGCAAGATCGACCCCGCCGACGTAGTTGGCATCGGCATCGATTTTACGTCCTGCACCATGCTGCCAACCACCCCCGACGGCACGCCGCTCTGCTTTCTGCCCGAGTGGCGCACCGCTCCACACGCATGGGTCAAGCTGTGGAAGCACCACGCCGCGCAGCCCGAAGCGACCCGTATGACCACCATTGCAGCGCAGACCGATGCAACGCTGCTTCCGCGCTACGGCGGCAAAATCAGCTCGGAGTGGCTGTTTCCTAAAGCATGGCAGATCCTGAACGAGGCCCCGGCAGTCTACGCCGCCGCCGGTCGCGTGCTGGAGGCAGGCGACTGGGTGGTGTGGCAACTGACCGGCCAGGAAGCGCGCAGCGCCGGGTTGGCCGGCTATAAAGCGCTGTGGTCGAAGCAGCACGGCTTTCCGCCAAACAGCTTCTTTCGCGCGCTCGACCCACGGCTGGAACAGATTGTCGACGAAAAGATGACGCGCAGGCTGCATCCGCTTGGCGGGCGGGCGGGCGGGTTAAGCGAGCAAGCAGCGCGCTGGATGGGGCTAAAGCCGGGTACGGCGGTCGCGGTCGCTAATGTCGACGCACACGTCTCGGTGCCACCGGCCACCGTGGTCGAGCCGGGCCGCATGGTTATTATTCTTGGCACATCGAACTGCCATATGCTGATGACGGCGGAAGAGCGGTTGGTACCCGGCATTTGCGGCGTGGTCGAAGATGGAATCGTGCCGGGATTATGGGGCTACGAGGCCGGGCAACCATGTGTCGGCGATGGATTTAGCTGGTTCGTCAAGCAGGGCGTGCCCGCCGCGCTCAGTGGCGAAGCGGCGGCGCGCGGTATTTCGGTGTATCAACTGCTCGAAGAGCGAGCGGCACTGCTGAAGCCAGGCGAAAGTGGCTTGCTGGCGCTCGACTGGTGGAACGGCAGCCGCAGCGTGCTGGTCGATGGCGAACTCAGCAGCCTGCTGCTCGGCGCGACACTTGCCACCAAGCCGGAAGAAATCTACCGGGCCTACATCGAGGCCACCGCCTACGGCACGCGGCTGATCATCGACACCTTCGAGGCGCACGGCGTGCCAATTCATGAGATCGTCGTCACGGGCGGGCTGCCAGATCGCAACGCGCTGCTGATGCAAATCTATGCCGATGTGACCGGGCGCACCTTACGAATCGCCCGCTCGCGGCAGGGCGGGGCGCTCGGCGCGGCCATGTACGGCGCGGTTGCGGCGGGCGTGCGTTCAGGCGGCCACGCGAGCATTGCCGATGCAAGCCGCGCCATGGGCGATCTGCGCGACGATGCATACGGACCGATTCCAGCGCACCAGCATGTGTACGACCAACTGTATGCCGAGTATGTCATTCTGCACGATTACTTTGGGCGTGGCGCAAACGATGTCATGAAGCGGCTGAAGAACTTGCGCGAAGCAAGCCGCGCGTCATAAATTCGAAGGTACAGCGATGCTGGAACAACTCAAAGCGCAGGTCTGTCGCCTGCATGGCGAACTGCCGAGACACGGCATGGTAACGTGGACCGGTGGCAATATCAGCGCGCGCGATCCGGATACTGGCTATGTGGTGATCAAGCCAAGCGGCATTCGCTACGATGATCTACGGCCCGAGGATCACGTCGTCGTCACGCTGGAAGGCGCTGTGGTCGAAGGCGACCTCAAGCCGTCCTCGGACACCGCCAGCCATTTGTACATCTACCGGCAGCGGCCCGATCTGGGCGGGATTGTCCATACTCACTCGCCGTATGCCACGGCCTTTGCCGCCGTTGGCAAGCCAATTCCGGTGTATCTGACCGCAATCGCCGACGAATTTGGCGGGCCGATTCCCTGCGCGGGGTTTGCGCTGATCGGCGGCGAAGCAATTGGCCAGCAAGTGATCGCACATCTCGGGAACTCGCCCGCCGTACTGCTCAAGAATCATGGGGTCTTTGCGGTCGGCCCAACCGCGCTAGCGGCCACCAAAGCGGCGATCATGACCGAGGATGTGGCGCGCACCGTGTGGTATGCGCTTCAGCTCGGCCAGCCCGACGAAATCGCACCCGAGGATATCGCCAGGCTGCACACACGTTACACCCACATCTACGGGCAACAGTGATCAGATCACGTTACCCCGGCCCCTCCGGTACCACCAGCCCATACCGCCAGGCCAGCGCCGTCGCCTGGGCGCGGTCGGTCACGTCGAGCTTGGCCAGAATACTTGTGACATGATTGCGCACCGTGCCTTCGGCCAAATGCAGGCGGTCGGCGATCGCCGCGTTGGTCAGCCCGCTGGCCAGCAGGCGCAGCACCGCACGTTCGCGTTCGCTGAAGCGGTCGGCGATTGTCGAGCGCGGCTGTGTGCCGTGGCGGACAAAGCCAAAAAGCTTTTCGGCCACGGCGGAATCGACATGCGTTCGGCCTGCGATCGTGCCCTCGACCGCCGCAACCAGCTGGTCGCGGCCAGTATCTTTCAGCAGGTAGCCGCGCGCACCCGCGCGAATCGCATCGATCACCCAGGCATCGTCGTCGTATGTTGTCAGCACCAGCACCGCCAGATCGGGAAATTGCTCGACAATCGCGCGGGTGGCGTGAATCCCATTCATGACCGGCATTTTGAGATCCATCAGCACGAGATCAGGCTTGAGCGCCCGCACCAAGTCGAGCGCCTGCGCGCCGTTGTAGGCCAGCCCAACCACCTCGATATGCGGGCTGGCGTTGAGCACGGTTCGTAGCCCTTCACACACGATCTCCTGATCATCGGTAATCACGACCCGTATCATGGCAGCTCCCGCTTGCGGCAAGCTGGAAGAGATGTCTTTGTTGTTTCACTTTTTTCTTGCCGTCCACAGGCCAAATAAAAACCTTTAGTCAACTGCGTAACTCCTCGAATGAATGAAACGTGGCCGGAGGATTTTTCTCGGGGCTGCGCCCCAAACCCCGCTTTGCGCTACGCGCGTCTATGCTGAATCGGGATTGCTGGTGAAAGAGACCCTGGTGCCGCCACCTGGCTGGCTGCGAATCGTGAGCGTGCCTTGGGCCAGTGCCGCACGCTCGCGCATGCCTATCAGCCCGTAGTGGCCATTCGCCGCCGCCACCGCCATGTCGAAGCCCCTGCCGTTGTCATCCACCGCCAGTTCCATGCCGCCTGTGGTGGTGCTCAAGCGCACCGCGAGCGCACTGGCGTTGGCGTGGCGCACGACATTTTGCAGCGCTTCCTCGCCGATCCGGTAGATCTGCTGCTCGAGTTCGGGCGCAAGCGCGTGTGGCAGCGGCCTGATGTCGAGCGAGAGCTGAAGCCCGGCCTGGTGGGCGCTGCGCTCGGCCAGTTGGCGGAGCGCCTGAGCCAGCCCAAACTCTTCGATCGGGCTGGCGCGCAGGGTTTGCAGCGCGCGGCGGGCTTCGTGCAAGCCTGTACGGGTCAAATCATGGGTCTGCTGAAGGGTGTGCCGTGCCGCGCCCTGGTCGCTGCCGATCTGCACGTCGAGCACAGAAAGCTGCACACTGATCGCGCTCAAGGTGTGGGCCAGCGTGTCGTGCAGTTCGCGGGCCATGCGGTTGCGCTCGCGGCTGATCGCCAGTTGCTCCTGCGTAACGGCGTATTTCGCCAACTCCACATGTTTGTCGGCCAGCTCGCGCCGCTGGGTGCGCTGCGCGGTGTTGAGCCGCACCACCATAAAGCCAATCAGGGCAAACAGCATCAGCCGCGCACCCGCGTGGCCAAGCGCCCCGAGCGTGTCCACGCGGCCAGTTGTCGCCGGCAACGCCAGCAACAGTGGCAGCAACGCGGTTGTGCCAGTGAACAGCGCGACGGCGCGCAGGCCGTATTGGGCGCTGGTGAACAGCAGCGGCGGGATCAGCCAGAAGTAGAGCTGCGCCGGATCGGTGACCAAGGCAACGACTGGGCGTGATGACGCTGTACCAGTCGCGTGCGCCAGGATCGGCGTGAGCGTTGCAACGACCAGGGCGATCGGCAGATAGCGCGGGCCAAGCCGTTGCCGCAGCCAGCCCCAGCAGAGGTAGACCAACAACACGCCAGTTACGCACCACATGATCACCGTGAATTGGTCGGGGCCAAACCGGGGCCGCACGCCAAGCAAACGCAAGCTCAACACGAGCCACATGACCCCCGTGAATAAGCGAAACAGGGCTAATACGCCCGGCTCGATCTGCGGTACTGCGCGCATACCGGCGTGTTCTCCACCATACATTCGGCGATGATCGATCCTGATAGCAGGGCGGGATTCAAACTATTGCGCCGCCACCACAGCCGCCAGATGAATCCGGCGTCTGCTACGTCAAAACGCGCTGAAGCGCGTTCGCGCACGGCAACGCGCTTCAGCGCGTTTTGCATACCAGCAGTGGGCTTCAGCCCACGCCTGGGGTTGGGATGCGGGCTGCAACTATCTGAATCCCGCCCATGATAGCACGCAGCACACAGCGGCGCATGTGCCTGGACGCACAACTCGGCGTGATCAGGCGCACAGTGTGGAATGGCCTGGCGCACCCGCATCTATGCGCCGCGCCACTATGCGCCGGGCCGCCAAGCAGCTATGATCTGCCATGACAGCTCGACCTATCGGGAGGATGATCATGACCACGACACGACGCGACTTTCTGCGCTCAAGCGGCCTTGCCGCCGCCTATCTTGGCATTCCCGCCTGGCTAAGCGGCTGTGCGCCAGCCAGCCCGCAGCCGGTCGCCGAGCCGCTGGGCTGGGCTGATGACGCGACCGCCACGCTTGCGGGGAGCGACCCAGCGCTGCTGCACCTGCTTCAGCGGCTGACCTACGGCCCTGCGCCGGGCGACCTGGCACACGCCAATCAGCTTGGCGCTGCGGCCTTGGTCGACGAGCAGCTACACCCCGAGCGGATCGACGACAGCGCCCTTGAGCGGCGGCTGGCTGGCTTTGATACGCTGACGATGAGTAGCGCGGCGCTGATCGAACGCTTTGGGCGTCAGGGTGAAGGCCCGCAAGAGATCATGCGCCAGCTGCAACAGGCGAGCCTGCTGCGCGCGGTCTACAGCAAACGCCAGCTTCAGGAAATCATGGTCGATGTTTGGAGCAATCATCTCAATATCTATCTCGGCAAAGGCCAGGTCAAGTGGCTAAAAACCGCCGACGACCGCGATGTGATCCGGCCACACGCGCTGGGCAAGTTCCGTGACCTGCTGCTAGCCTCGGCCAAGAGCCCGGCTATGCTGGTATACCTCGATAATGTCGAGAACACGGCACCCGGTGCCCGCCAAGGAAAAGGCGGCCTGAACGAAAACTACGCCCGCGAGCTGCTGGAGCTGCACACGCTTGGTGCCGATGCCAGCTACGATCACGACGACATTATCGCGGTCGCCCGTGTGTTCACGGGTTGGAGCATCGCGCGCCCGCAGGAGCAGAACGCCGGCAGCTTCGTCTTTCGCCCGCGCCTGCACGACAGCGCCGCCAAACAGATCGACGCGCTCGGTCTGGCCCTGCCGGCTGGCGGCGGCGTGAGCGACGGCGAAACGCTGTTGGCCCGGCTGGCCAGCGACCCGCGCACGGCCAAACGGATCGCGCACAAGCTCTGCGCCCGCTTTGTCGGCGACGCTCCGCCCGCAGCACTGGTCGAGCGTGCCGCCCAAACTTATCTGGCCAGCGACACCGACATCCGCGCGACACTTGAGCTGATTTTTCGCTCCGAGGAATTCGCCGCCGCAGCGCCCAAGCTCAAGCTGCCGACGCACGCGCTGGCCTCGATGCTGCGGGCGCTCGGCGCGCAGATCGAACCTTCGCCCAAGCTGGTCGCGGTGTTGCAGCAGCTTGGGCAGCCATTCTTCGGCTGGCCCGCGCCGGATGGCTACCCGCAGGTGGGTGCGGCCTGGATCAACACCGGTGGCATGCTCGCACGATGGAACGTCGCCTTCGCCCTGGCCGAAGGGCGTGGCCCAGGTGTGGCTGCCGATCTTCGCGCCCTGCTGCCCATTCAGGCGCAGCCGACAGCGGCGGGCCTGGTAGACGCCGCCAGCGCGGCGCTGTTGCACCAACCAATTGGCAGCGCAGCTCGCAGCGCGTTGGTCACATACGCGGGCGGTGCCGCGCCGGACAAGCCGCTCGACGCAGCGGCGCTCGACCGCGTGCTACCGGGCGTTGTCGGCCTGGTATTGGCCTCGCCACTGTTTCAACTCTACTAGCGTGTGCTTCGACGAGAAAGGATCAATCGCCGTGAATGATTGGGTACACCTGCGGCTCACCCTCGCAACATGCATGATCATTGTGAGCGGATGCGCTGCCAGCCGTGAGACGCACGCGAACACTGCGCCAAGCGCTGCGGCAGATTGCCAAGGTACAGGCACGACCGCACACCGCGATCTGGCCTATACAAACATTGCCGGCGTCGATCCCAATCTGCTCGCGCTTGATCTCTACACACCCCTACGCCCCGCCAACTGCGCGCCCGCGCCAATTGTGGTGTATGTCCACGGCGGCGGCTTTCGAGGGGGCGACAAGGCGAATCAAATCGCCGACAAGATTCCACTCTTCAACAAGGAAGGTTGGCTGTTCGCAAGCGTCAACTATCGGCTGTCCCCCGCGTCGCCAAGCACCGATCCGAATCGCGTCATGTACCCCATCCACGAGCAAGATGTCGCCACCGCGCTGGGCTGGCTACACACCAACGCGGCCCAGTACGGCGGCGATCCCAATCGGATTCTGCTGCTCGGCCACTCGGCGGGCGCATTGCTTGTCGCAGCGGTCGCAACCGACGAAGGCTTTGTCAACGCCGCCGGCCTAGACATGGCTGCGATACGCTGTGCCGCACCATTGGATACTGAAGGGTATGACGTGGCCGCCGTGATGACAGAAGACGACCAACAGGCGGCGATCTACCGCAATGCCTTTGGCGATGACCCGGCCGTGTGGGCGGACGCATCGCCGATCAACCAGATCGCACCAGGCAAGCGCATTCCAGATTTCTTGCTCGTCACGCGTGGCCAGCAGAGCCGAATCGAGATCACGCAACGTTTCGCCAGTCTGCTGAACGCGGGTGGCGTGCCGGCGAGCGTGCTCCTGGCCAACCCACTCAGCCACGAAGAAGTCAATGCTGCGGTCGGCAAGCCCGGTGACACGATCGTCACCCCGGCGCTCATGGCGTTTTTCCGCAGCTGCGTTGCAGAAGCCAACGCTGTCCAAACACGCAGCTATCTGCCCTTCGCGCAATGAGGAGTTACGCAGTTGGCGGTTCCTGCATGCGGCGGCACGGAGAATCTATCTTTTTGTTTCGCTTGTTGGTGCCGGGCACCAACAAGCGAAACAATTATTAACTATTTCCTTGCCCGCCGCAGGCGAAATGAAAGCGCTTGCGCAACTGCATAACTCCTAACTGAATAAAGAAAGGTTTACCCACATGGATCATATATTGATCTGCTTATTCCAGCGCGGCGGTGCCGACGGCCTCAACATGGTTGTGCCGCACGGCGAGGCGGCCTACTACGCCGCGCGGCCCGCGATCGCGATCGCCGCACCGCGACCAGGCAGCCCAGCGACCGCAATCGAGCTCGACGGATTCTTTGGCCTACACCCGGCGCTTGGTGATCTGAAAGAAATCTACGACGCCCGCCAGCTTGCGATCGTCCACGCCTGCGGTTCGCCCGATGCCACGCGGTCGCACTTCGATGCGCAGGCGAATCTGGAGCGCGGCCTGATCAGCGACCACAGCGAGACACGCGGCTGGCTTGGGCGGCACCTGGCCGCCACCGCTGGCACCAGCGATTCGCCATTCCGGGCGATTGGCTTTGGCGCGCTGCTCCAGCCCTCGCTACGCGGCAGCGCCGCCGTCGCCGTGCGCGACCTGACCCAGTTCACGTTGCGCGCCAAGCCGACCGACCTGCCGCGTATTCGCGCTGCGCACGGCGAAATCTACCGTGGTGAGGGGCTGCTCGCCGGCGCGGGCCAGCAAACGCTTGCCGCGCTCGCGCTGCTGGAAAAACTGAACCCCGGCCAGTACAAGCCCGCCGACGGCGCGCGTTATCCAGAAAGTCCCTACGGACTCGCCCTTCAACAGATCGCGCAGTTGATCAAGGCCGATGTCGGGCTTCAAGTGGCCTGCGCCGACATCGGCGACTGGGATACGCATGTCAACCAGGGCGGCAGCGAGGGCGAATTCGCCGCGAATCTGGCCGAGTTCGGCGCGGGCCTCCACGCGCTCTACGCCGACCTAGCAGCCTATCACAGCCGGATCACCGTGGTGACCATGAGCGAGTTTGGCCGCCGGCTCACCGAGAACGGCGGCGGCGGCACCGATCACGGCCATGGCAACGCCATGTTTGTCATGGGCGGCGGTTTGGCTGGCGGCAAGGTCTATGGCAGCTGGCCGGGCCTCCAGGCCGAGCAGCTCGACGGCCCTGGCGACTTAGCGATCACCACCGACATCCGCGATATTCTGGGCGAGATCGCGCAAAAGCGCTTGGGCAACCCTGATCTGGATGGATTGTTTCCTGGGTATAACGCATTTCAATTTCGAGGGCTGGTTCCGTAGCTGCTTACAGTAATGGCTCTCATGCTCAAAAGATAGCTGTTCCCTGCTGCCGCAGGCTGAAGTCGCCAACTGCGTAAGTCCTTGCTCGTTTATATTCTAACAACGTTTATACGGCATTCTTGATATTCTGTTGTACTTATGCAATAATAGATTGTATGAAGAAGAAAGAAGCAGCGCATACATCGAACGGCGCAATGACAATCCACAATCGGCTGCCTGTCCTGCGGGCTGAACGTGGCCTATCCCGTCAGGATTTGGCCGATGCCGTTGGTGTCAATTATCAAACGATTGGCTATTTAGAACGGGGGGATTACAGCCCAAGCCTAGAACTTGCCTTCCGCCTTAGCGACTACTTTGAGTTGCCGATCGAAGCAATCTTCGCGCGCGAGCCGTTTAAGCCCTTGAGCAAAGAACGCTATCACGCAGCGGCAGGCTAACTGCATATGGGAGACGATCATGAATTGGACGAAGCAAAACCTTCCTGCACGAACTGTCGGGCCTTCATTGACCCGCCTGCGTCGGCGTATCGCGGTTCTTGCCACCTATCTCGGTTACAGTGCTATGGTTGGTGTATGGTATATGGCATCGTTCTACCAATCTGCGGGCTTGTTCATCCTGGTGATCATGTTGGCCATCGTCACACTGAGCGGCTTTGGTCTTCTCGTAACATCGTGGGTTTGGCACGCGGCGAACGCGCCTGAATCGAACCTTGACGAACGCCAGCAACGAGTTCGCGACCGCGCCTATCTGCATAGTTACCAGGCTTTTGCGGGCGTTATTACACTAGCGGGATTTTACGCGGCACTAGCGTGGGACAACGGATGGTGGCTGCCTACAACCTGGAATCAGGTGCAAGCTGTGATGTGGGGGGTCTTGCTGCTCGCACTGACCCTACCAGCAGCAGTCGTCGCGTGGACTGAATCCGACCTTTCCGACGATCGATAAGCTCTTTTTCCTGCTTGCGACAGCAAAGCCGTCACAAGCAGCAAATGTGTACGTCCTGTTCTTAGGAGTTACGCAGTTGCCCAAGCGTTTGCATTTCGCCTGCGGCGGGCAAGGAAATAATCAATAATCGTTTCACTTGTTGGCGCAATGCGCCAACAAGCGAAACAAAAAAGATAGATGCTCCATGCTGCCCCAGGCTGAAGTCGCCAATTGCGTAAGTCCTAATTCTATTGAACGAGCAATCGAAACGGCGCTCACTTAATCCGCTGCTTTGGCCCAACCTGGCACCGGCGCGCTGAACGGCCCAGCCTCGTAGTATTCGTCGTGGTTCCAGGCCGCAACCGTGGTCGCGGTAGCGGAGGCCAGCACCAGCCAGGGTAGAATGGTCGATTGCGACAGCGCCACGCGCCGATCGCGCAGCCGGAAGACGGCCACATATATACTGGCTACAGTCGCCAGCAGGCCAAGCAGGGTGCTCGCCGCACCATTAATCGGCGAACGTAAGCCGAAGTACAGCGCATTGAAGCTTGCGAAGCTCACCCATACCACGCCTTGCAACCCAATAAACGCAGCGCGCCCTGGTCTACCGACAGGCATGTTCAGGCTTCGTAGCAAGCCCCATAGGCACAGCACGTTGTTGAGCGTCCAGACCGGCGCGAAGCTCCAGGCGGGCGGGGCAAAGATCGGCTGGGTCAACCGATTGTAGAAGTCGTCATTGGCGGCATTGCCAGCGATCGATTCGCCGAGCTTTGGGCTGCTCGCCCCCTTGCTGCGTTGGGCCAGCTTGCCAAGCCCAAACGAGAGCAGCTGCACGCCAGCATAAAAGATCGCGCCGTGATACCAGCGCCAGCCTCCAGCGCCATCCGTGTGTGTCGGTGTCATCCTCATGATCTTGCTTTTCCTTTCACTTAACAGGAGTTACGCGGTTCGCAACGCCGCCGGGCTGAAGCCCTCGGCTACGGGGACGAAGCCCGCCTGCGCGGGCT
>JACMIM010000472.1 GCA_014381165.1 Roseiflexaceae bacterium | reverse complement strand
GCGACGAGTACGAGGGCAGTCCGTGGAGCCACGCCTGCATTGCGAAACGTGTGCTGGACATGGGCGCGACTGTGATTCAGTTTGGCATCCGCTCGGTCTGCAAAGAGGAGATAGACCTCATCCGGGGCGAGCCGGAGCGGCTCAAGGTCTTCTTCGCCGAGGACGTTCACGCTGGCGGGCACCTCGCGCCATTGGCCGAGGCAGTGCGCGGCAAGACCGTGTTTCTAACCATAGATTTAGACGGCTTCGATCCAGCGCTGGTACCAGCCACTGGCACGCCCGAGCCAAACGGCCTGACCTGGGTGCAGGGCCTGGAGATTATCCGCACCGTCGCCCGAGAGGCAAAGGTGGTCGCGATCGACTGTGTCGAGCTTGCACCCATCCCCGGCCACCACGCCAGCGATTTCTTCGCCGCCAAGCTGGTCTACAAAACGATCAGCCTTGTCCTCAGCAACCGCAAATAAACCACGAAGAACACGAACAACACGAACAACACGAAGGCTCAGAATGTATTTCCGAACCTTCGTGCTCTTCGCGTTCTTCGTGGTAGATAGTTGTCCGGCTCTTCGTGGTAAATAGCCGGAAATAAACCACGAAGAACACGAAGAACACGAAGGCTCAGAATGTATTTCCGAACCTTCGTGCTCTTCGCGTTCTTCGTGGTAGATATTTGTCCGGCTCTTCGCGGTAAACCTACGGCGAGAGTCGCTCGACCCGCCACTCGTCGCCAGTGCGCGTGTAACGCAGCCGATCGTGCAGGCGCGAGGAGCGACCCTGCCAGAATTCGAGCGTGTCCGGCACCACGCGGAAGCCGCCCCAATGCGGCGGGCGCGGCACATCCTGGCCCTCATACTGTACGGCGAGCGCGGCATAGCGCGCCTCCAGCGCCGCACGATCGGCCAGCACCGCACTCTGCGCCGAGGCCCACGCGCCCAGCCGGCTGCCCCACGGCCTGCTGGCGAAGTAGGCGTCGGCTTCACCCGCCGCAACCTGCTCGACCGCACCTTCGACACGCACCTGGCGCTCCAGCTCATCCCACAGAAACACCAGTGCGGCAAACGAGTTCTCGATCAACTCGCGGCCCTTGCGGCTTTCGAAGTTGCTGTAGAACACAAAGCCGCGTGCGTCCAGCCCCTTCAGCAGCACCACCCGCGCCGAAGGCCGGCCCGCGCGCGTAGCACTCGCCAAGGTCATCGCGTTTGGCTCGGGCAGGCCAGCCTGCACGGCAGTCTCGAACCAACTGCGGAACTGCGCGAGCGGGTCGCGGTCGAGATCAGCCACATCCAGCCCACGCAGCGTGTAGTCCTTGCGAAGATCGGCAATCGACATAGAAATCTTCCTGTAGCAGCAAGACACCAAGACACCAAGATGCTTAAAACCTTGGTGTCTTGGTGTCTTGGTTGTGAAAGCTAATCGCCGGGGCTGACTTGGATTGGAAGCGCCGTGTCCTTTGGCTTGGGCACAAAGCGGGCGAGCAGAATGCCCATCTCGTAGAGCAGGTACATCGGGCCGGCCAACAGCAGCAGGTTGAACGGATCGCCGGTGGGCGTAATGAACGCTGCGAAGATCACGATGATCACAATCGCGTAGCGCCGCGTGTTGGCCAGCGTCTGCGCCGAAACCACGCCGATGCGCGCCAGCAGGTAAATGATCGCGGGCATCTCAAAGATCACGCCATTCCACAGCATCAGTCGCAGAATAATGCTCAAAAAGTCGTTCACGGTGGGCCGCACCTCATACGAATTCGCGTTCGCGCCAAAGTTGTACAAAAAGTTAATCGCTGCTGGCACCGTAAACAGCCAGCCGAACGCCAGCCCGGCCAGGAACAGCTCGAACACAAACGGCAGCGCGATAAACACAACGCGCTTTTCGCGGGCGTACAAACCCGGCGCAAAGAATGCCACTATCTGGTACACAAGCACCGGCATAGCCAGCGCAATGCCTATCGCCAGCGCCACGCTCATCGATGCGACAAATGCCTCCGCTATCTCGATCGTCTGGAGGCTGTCGACATAGTCCGCCCCGATGAACTGCTGAGCTAGCACATCGATCACGTTGAAACCACCAGGATTGCCAAATACCAGATAGCTGCCCAGGATGCCACCAATCATAATACCGGCGCTAGCCTTGATCAGCCGGTCGCGCAGCTCAAGCAAATGTGGCACATTGCTCTGCCAAAAGTCCTTCAAACTGTCGAACTGCATGGCTGGCTCGATCTGCGCACCTTCGGCCTCTGGCTCATCGTCCTTGATCAGAAAGCGCACAGCCACCGCCACAAGCAGCGGCACGACCAACAACGCGACGATAATACCTATGCCAACATAGAGCTGTGTGCTCGACATGATCTATAACTTTACTGATTGCTAATTGCTGATTGTTCTTGCAGTCTGTACGACATGCAACCTGCAACCTGCAATCTGCAACCGTTAATCGGCAAGCTCCGGCTCCACAAGCGGGCGACCGATAAAGCCGCTGCCCACACCGGCTAGCGAGGCTGGCTCCAGCACACCACGCATTTGCAATTGGGCTTGGAGGCTGCGCAGTTCCTCCGCGAGCGCAGCCACTTGAGCATGGAGCGCGCCATAATCGGGAGCAATGCCAGGGTGCGTGCCATTCAGGCGCGGCGGCATAATCGTCGCGTTCTCGTCGGCAGGCGGCAGCTCGATCAGCGCGCTGCCATCGGGCGCGATCAACTGCGGTGGCTCCTCGGCGATTGCCTCAGCCAGGCTTTCCAGCTCAACGCTGGCATGCTCGACCGCTGGGGTGACTGGCATGCCGTTCGGCTTGGTCGCGCGTGCGATCGGGCCGGCCCCGGTGGCCTCGTCGATCGCCGCCTTGGTCGAACCAAGCACATCATCTTTGACCAGCGTATTGACCTGCTGGGCAGCCTTTACCACCTCGTCGCGCGCAGTCTGAACCTCGGCCAGGCTGGTGCGAAGATTGGCCAACTCGCCCTCGATCTCCTGACGGGCGCGCAGTATCATGGCCGCATCCGGCGACTTCTGCACCCAGTCGCGCACGGCGACCAAGAATTTACCAGCCTGGCGTGCCAGCACGGGCAGCCGCTCGGGGCCGACCACCACGAGCGCCACAACCAGGATAAAAATTATTTCAAGCGGCCCAACGCCAAGAAAATCCATAGCCAACTCCGAATCTACCCTACCCGCCAGCTATGCGCAAAAACCCCCGCCCAGGATCTCGCAAGCTCATCCATGATACCATAATTATCTGTACAGCCAAAGCATCTGCCACCATATCTGTGCGGGCGAAGCATCTGCCAATCTATCTGTACAATCTATCTGTACGGGCGAAGCATCTGCCGCGCTAAACCAGCACGCCTATCATCCAGCACCACACTCGCTAGATCGGTAAGCATCTGCTCCACGCTCGCAGATGCTTCGCCCCACACTCACCCCGCTTCGCCGCCGCGCACAAAAAAGCTGAGGGCTGAAGCGTCACGCCGCCATCAGCCCTCAGCCATCGGCCCTCAGCTCTACGCCTGCACATGCTTGTCGATGTAATCCATCGCATCCTTGACCGTAAGAATCCGTTCAGCGTCCTCATCGGGAATCTCGACGCCAAACTCCTCTTCAAGTGACATGATCATCTCGACAAGGTCGAGCGAATCGGCGTTCAAATCTTCGTTAAAGCGCGCGTCCGGCACCACCAGTACTGCTTCGACATCTAGCTGCTCGGCGACGATCTTTTTAAGGCGCGCTTCCATCTCGGGTGAAGCCATAGGGCTGCTCCTTTCAAAGCTGCTGGATTGGAAAACTAGGGCGTTTTCTCGGAGTCGTCGTTCTCGACGTAACGAATCACAACTGTGCCGAGCACACCATTCACAAAACGGCTAGAGTTATCGCTGCCAAAATGCTTTGCCAGCTCCACCGCTTCGTTGATCACCGCTCTAACCGGGGTCTTCTCGGCATCGTCGATCAGGATTTCGTACAGCGCAATCCGTAGGATGGCTTTATCGACCCCAGGCATCTGAGTGACCGGCCAGCTTGGCGCAGCCTCCTCGATAATGCGATCGATATACTCCTGGTTCTCCCACGCGCCGGCCACAAGCTGGCGCAAAAACCGCAGGCCCTCGACCGGCAACTGGTCGTCTTCAGCGCGCTGATCGATCACCATATCGACCGAGTGATCGGTCGCGTCGAGTTCGAAAAGCGACTGAAGTGCGGAGATACGGACGCGGTGTCGCAGGCTAGCCACGCGAAACCTCCACATCCTGAATGTACACATTAACCTCGCGCACGGCCATGCCCAGCACCTGCTGAATGACTGCGGCGACTGTAGCCTGGATGGTTACGCCAAGTTCCAGCAGGTTCGTGTCGGCCTTGGCGATCACATAGCAATCGGCGCTGACCTGCTCGTCGAGAATCTTGGCGGCAATCCCGCGGTCGGTTGTCGCGCCGAGCATACTTGTGGCGGGGGCCAGGCCGGTACGCGCCACGCCCGGCACTTCGGAAACGGCCAGCCGCACCAGCCGCACCAGCACGCTGGGGGCCACACTCACACTGCCGGATGAGGGTGTCACAATGATTGTCCTCTGCGCCGTTCCATCAGAGCCGGCAGAAAGCCTAGGTCGAACTCGCCACTCTGGAAGTCTGGCTCGCTTAGGAGCGAGTGTTGAAACGACATCGTGGTGGTCACGCCAGTGATCACACACTCGCCCAGCGCTCGACGCATGCGGGCCAGCGCTTCGTCGCGGCTTTCCGCCCACACAATGATTTTCGCCAGCAGCGAATCGTATGTACCAGGCGGCGTATAGCCGCCGTACAGGTGTGAATCGACCCGCACACCAGGGCCGCCGGGCGGCAGATAGAACTCGACTTCACCAGCTGAAGGTAGAAAGTCGCGGCTCGGATCTTCCGCATTGATACGGCACTCAATCGCATGCCCGCGTATGATAACGTCTTTCTGATTGAGCGTCAAGCGTTCGCCACTAGCGATCAGGAGTTGCCAGCGCACGAGATCGATGCCGGTAATCAGCTCGGTGACAGGATGTTCTACCTGGATGCGCGTGTTCATTTCCATGAAGTAGAACTCACCGTCCCGCCCAAGCAAGAACTCCAGCGTCCCGGCGTTGACATAGCCAATCGAGCTAATCCCGGCAACTGCGGCGTTGCCCATGCGCTCGCGCAGCGCAGGCGAGACCTGCGGTGAGGGGCCTTCCTCGATGATCTTCTGGTGGCGACGCTGCACCGAGCAGTCGCGCTCGGCCAGGTGAATAGCATGGCCGTAGGCATCGGCCAGCACTTGAATTTCGACATGGCGCATGCCGGTCAAATAACGCTCCATGTATAGGTCGCCCTGGCCAAAGGCGGCCTCGGCCTCGGCGCGAGCGGTCGCAAAGGCCCGCACTAATTCGCTTTCATCCTGAACCACGCGCATGCCGCGCCCGCCTCCACCGGCGACTGCCTTGAGCAACACCGGGTAGCCAATCACGCGGGCGAGTTCTTGCGCCTCCTCAGCCGATTTCAGCACGTCGTCGGAGCCAGGGATAACCGGCACGCCAGCCCGTTTCATGGTCTGGCGGGCGGCGGCTTTGTCGCCCATCAGCCGGATGGCACTTGGCGATGGGCCAATAAAGACCAATCCCACCTGCGCGCAAATCTCGGCAAAGTAGGCGTTCTCGGACAAAAAGCCATAGCCAGGGTGGACGGAATCACAGCCGGTGATGAGTGCCGCCGAGATCAGCGCTGGCGGGTTGAGGTACGAGCGTGAAGGTGCCGCCGGGCCGATGCACACCGATTCATCGGCCAGCCGCACCGCCAGACTATCACGGTCGGCCTGCGAGTAGGCCACTACCGCCTCGATGCCAAGCTCCTGGCAGGCGCGGATGATCCGCACGGCGATCTCGCCACGGTTGGCAATTAAGACCTTCTTCAGCATAGAAAACAACCTGACAACCTGAAAAGATGACGAGGCGACAAGATGACAACGTTTTCGTCATCTTGTCGCCTGTCGCTTACTGCATCACCATCCCGCCATCGACCGTTAACGTTTGTCCGGTGATGTAGGCGGCGTAATCGGAGGCGAGAAAACACACAAGGCTGGCGACATCCTGGGCACTGCCAAGACGACCGAGGGGAATTGTTTCCAGCACAGCGGCGCGCACTTGGTCGGTAAGTGCATCGGTTAGCTCGGTGGCAATATAGCCAGGTGCCACGGCGTTCACCGTGATCGCCCGCGAGGCCATTTCGCGGGCGACGCTTTTGGTGAAGCCGATCAGGCCAGCCTTGGCGGCGGCGTAGTTAGCTTGGCCCGCATTGCCCATAAGGCCAACCACCGAGGTAATATTGATGATTCGACCGCCCTTGGCCTTCGACATCGGCCGCAGCGCCGCCTTGGTGCAAAGATACGCGCCGCGTAAGTTGGTATCGATCACGGCGTCGAAGTCGCTTTCCTTCATGCGTAGGAGCAGGCCATCGCGGGTGATGCCGGCATTATTCACCAACACATCTAGCCGCCCGTATGTGTCGGCAGTGGCTTTGAACAACGCATCCACACCTTCGGCGGTGGAAACATCGGCCTGAACAGCTACCGCGTGCCCGCCCGCCAAGCTGATTGCCTGAACGACATCCTCGGCGGCGGTTGTGTTGCTCTTGTAGTTCACCACCACCGTTGCGCCCGCCGCTGCCAACGCCTCGGCGATCGCCCGACCAATCCCGCGCGACCCGCCGGTGACAATTGCCACCCTGCCATTCAGCGTGATCTGCATTCGACGCTCCACTCAGACAAACATCGGCATGTTTTGCCACAAAGCCACAAAGGTTTCAAACGCATTCTGGCCTTCGTATCTTTGTGGCTTCGTGGCTACCTTGCACTATTCGCGCTACTTCTCCGAAATCTCAAAAAGTGTCGCCCCGTCCACCAGCACAATCGGGCGATCCTTGACTGATTTGCTAGCACCTGGCGTGAACTCGGTCGAGGTAATG
>JACMIM010000471.1 GCA_014381165.1 Roseiflexaceae bacterium | reverse complement strand
GCGGGCAATCAAGTAACGAATTATTGTTGAGCTCTTTGGTGCATGGCACCAAAGATCGCAACAAAAAAGCTAGCTTTTCCATGCTACCGCAGGCTGAATTCGCCAACTGCGTACCTCCTACGTTCCATTGGAAACAATAGTATCTGGAGTTTCGCTACGTGGTACGTATGAACACAATCACCCCAGCCCAGGCGGGGCGGCGGGAATGGCTTGGGCTAGCCGTGCTTATGTTACCTACCCTGCTGATCGTCATGGACCTTACCGTGCTGCACCTCGCCGTGCCACAGTTGAGCAGAGACCTCAAGCCCAGCAGCGCCGAACTACTTTGGATCGTGGACATCTATGGCTTTCTGATAGCTGGCTCTCTGATCACAATGGGCACATTGGGCGACCGGATTGGCCGTCGGCGGCTGCTGCTGATCGGCGCTGTGTTCTTCGGCATCGCCTCGGTGCTCGCAGCCTTTTCGCCAAGCGCGCCGATACTGATCGCCAGCCGCGCCCTGCTTGGCATCGCCGGGGCAACCTTGATGCCCTCGACGCTAGCGCTCATCCGCAATATGTTTCTCGATCCAGCGCAGCGCAGCATTGCGATTGGTATATGGATCTCGGGGTTTTCAGCCGGAAGCGCGATCGGCCCACTGATCGGTGGGGTGCTGTTGGAATACTTCTGGTGGGGGTCGGTTTTTTTGTTGGGCGTGCCGGTCATGGCGTTGCTGCTCGTACTTGGGCCGCTGTTGCTGCCCGAATATCGCGACCCAACGGCAGGACGAATCGATATCATCAGCGCGGCATTGTCACTTGGCGCAGTTCTGCTGGTGATTTACGGCGTCAAGCAGATCGCCCAGAATGGCTTGGCAGTGCTACCCGCGCTGACGATGCTAGCCGGTCTAGCTCTGGGCATCACATTTGTGCGGCGACAACGAACATTGGCAGATCCATTGGTCGATCTCCAGCTCTTTCGCATACCTGTCTTTAGCGCCTCGCTGATTATGTACACATTCGGCGTTTTCGTGTCCTTTGGTGCCTTTCTGTTCATCGCCCAATATCTCCAGCTCGTACTGGGGCTGTCGCCCGTGCAAGCCGGCCTGTGGTCGGTACCTGGAGCCGTCGCATCGATCGTTGGGTCGAACTTGGCACCAATACTCGTGCGCCGCATACGGCCAGCCTTTGTGATGGCCGGCGGCCTCGCGCTGGCAGCGATCGGCTTTGCGCTCCTCACCCAGGCCGGCGTAGCCTCGCTTGCGGTGGTTGTGATCAGCTGGACTGCGATCTCGCTCGGCTTTGGAGCCACGTTTACGATCAGTACAGACTTGGTGGTTGGAAGTGCGCCGCCTGAGCGGGCTGGGGCAGCCTCGGCGCTCACGGAAACAGGCGCGGAGCTGGGCGGGGCACTGGGCATCGCCGTGCTTGGCACGCTTGGCATGGCCGTCTACCGTAGCCGGGTCGCAGCTGCCCTGCCGCCCGGTACATCGCCCGAGGCAGCGCAGGCCGCGCAAGACACCCTTGGCGGCGTCGTGGCGCTGGCCGGGCAGCTTTCGAGCCAAACCGGCGACGCCTTGCTTGTGGTGGGCCGCGCTGCATTTACCGAAGGGCTACAGCTGACCGCCGTGATTGCCGCTGTCGTCATGACCGGACTGACTGTTATGGCGGTCGTCGTGCTACGAGACACGCAAATGGGCAGCGAGCCTGAGGCTCACCTGGAATCAGAACACGCGGTTCGCGCCGTGCAGGAGCAGCCACGCTAACGAAGTTTAATTGAGCCGCTCCTGCACCCTCACCCCAGCCCTCTCCCAGCGGGGAGAGGGGCAGGGGGTGAGGGGATCAATGTAACTGCTCTTTGCTATAGTGGAGTGTAGCCAGTAACGTTTGCGCTCGTTTGGCAACAGATTTCCGCCGATCCCGGCTGAGCTTGTCTAGCCGCAAGCGCAGCCATCCTTGAAGGTCAGCATCTGCTGCTGACCACTCGGCAAGGGTTTGCATCGTCATATTCAGGACGATCCAATCATCGCTATGTTCAAGGTTGTGCTTGAGTATTGCAACGGCGTGTTCGTGCTGCTGCGCGGTCATAAACGAATCAAGCGTACCACACAGCTGTGCAAGCGTCCATTGGGCTGAAGCTTGATTGATACTGGCAACTTCCGTAAGCAAGCGATCGATATAGGGTACCAGCCAGAGCGGCTCCGTAGCAGCGATACGTTTGAAAGCATTGGAGGTACGCAGGCGAACGACTTCGTCGGCGCTCGAATAACAGGCGTAGAGTTCGGCAAGTCGGGTGGGTTGCGCAAGCACGGCATCAACGGCTTCAACCGTTCTTCCCAATGAGTTGGGATGGCCGCCAGTTAACATCTGCTCAAACGGCTGCTGTTCCATAGTTTGCTCCGCAATAGGCCAACAACGCCTCCACGGGCGACTAATCGCGCGTGGCGAACCAGAACATACCGCAGGACAGCAGGGCACCCCGCGTCAATCGCGCACGAAAATGCTGCGGTACAGCGCGCTTGTTTCCAGCAGCTCGTCGTGGGTACCCTGGGCCGAGAGGCTGCCGTTTTTCAGCAGCAGAATGCGATCGGCGCGGCGAATTTGCGCCAGCCGGTGCGTGATCAGCAGCGTCGTGCGACCAGCTTGGATGTGGCGCATGGCCTTTTGAATGGCGTCCTCGGTGGCGCTGTCGATCGCACTGGTCGAGTCATCCAAAATGAGAATGCGTGGGTCGCTGAGAAAGGCCCGCGCAATCGCAATACGCTGGCGCTGCCCGCCCGAAAGTGTCACACCGCGCTCGCCAACTACCGTCGCGTAGCCTTCGGGAAAGCCTACGATGAAATCGTGGGCCTGCGCCGCCTGGGCGGCCTGCTCGATCTGTGCCTGCGTAGCCGCGCCGCGCGCGCCAAAGGCGATATTCTCGCCGATACTGCGCGAGAACAGAAAAATATCCTGCTCGATAATGCCGATCTGCGAGCGCAGGCTGTCCAGGCTCCACTCGCGCACATCCAGCCCATCGATCAGCACCTGGCCCTTGGTCGTATCGAAGACCCGGTTGACCAGCTTGGTCAGCGTGGATTTGCCCGATCCGGTCTGGCCAACAATTGCAATTGTCTCGCCAGGGCGGGCCTGGAAGGAGATGTTGCGCAGCATGAGGCTTGGGGCTTGGGGCTTGGGGCGAGCCTCATCACCATAGCCAAAGGCTACATCCCGGAACTCGAGTTCGCCGCGCATTG
>JACMIM010000470.1 GCA_014381165.1 Roseiflexaceae bacterium | reverse complement strand
GGCGCGAGGAGTAGGCGCAATCCTTGTACGTAACGTGTAGTGCGTAATACGTAGAACGTAAAGCGTAACGTCTCGCTGCCGAGTCTTTACGTTTTACGTTTTCCGTTTGTTTACCAACCCGTGGCTGGCGCGTTATGCCCGCCACGCTGAGCCGCAGCGAAGTAGCTCTCACAGCAGCAGCTTGAGAGGCTCTTCGCTCCGCTCAGAATGTATCTGAGCAGTCTGCCGTTCAGTTTGTGTGTTTGCACCAGTTGCAAAGCCAGACATACCCAGCTTTCTGTCACAATCAGATCATACGAACCATCTGAGCATTCAGAGAAAGAGCTATCTTGAGTTTTACACAGTTCCCACTTGATCCCAAGCTTCAGCAGGTGATCACCGACGCCGGGTATACCGAGCCGACACCAATCCAGAAGGCGGCAATCCCAGTTGCACTGACCGGCGTTGACCTTATTGGCACAGCTCAGACTGGCACAGGCAAGACGGCCGCATTCGTGCTGCCGATTCTTCAGCGGCTGCTCGACGGCCCGCGCAATCGGCACCGCGCGTTGATCGTGACGCCTACCCGCGAGCTGGCCGAGCAGATCAACGACACGGTCAAGGCGTTTTCGAAAGGCACTGGCCTGCGTAGCGCAACTATTTACGGCGGTGTGTCGATGTTGCCGCAGGAGCAGGCGCTGCGCAGTGGTGTCGAGATTTTGGTAGCCTGCCCAGGCCGGCTCCTGGATCATATCGACCGTCGCACCGCCCGATTGGACAGCATCGAGGTGCTGGTGCTGGACGAAGCCGATCGTATGTTCGACATGGGCTTTCTGCCCGCCGTGCGTAAGCTGCTCAGCAACCTGCCAGCCAAGCGCCAGACCATGCTGTTTTCGGCTACGTTCCCCAGCGATGTCGAGGCGCTGGCCTCGGCAGCGCTGACAAAGCCGCAGCGCATCTCGGTCAACATGGTCAAGCCAGCCAACACGGTCAGCCACGCGATTTTCCCGGTCGCGCCGCACCTGAAGAATAAGATGACCGTACATATGCTGGGCGAAATGGCCACCGATGCCCAGTCGATCTTGATTTTCACGCGCACCAAGCACCGTGCCAATCGGTTGATGCAGCAGATCGGGCGCGAGGGTTTCAAGGTTTGTGTGTTGCATAGCAACAAAAGTCAGAACCAGCGTCAGGCCGCGCTCGACGGCTTCAAAAGGGGCGATTACCAAATTATGGTCGCCACCGACATCGCCGCGCGCGGAATCGATGTGCAAAGTATCACCCACGTTATAAACTTCGACATCCCGGACACGGTCGATGCCTATATCCATCGGATTGGCCGTACTGGCCGAGCCGAGCGCGAGGGCGACGCAATGACGCTAGTGACCGACGAGGACAAGCCGACCGTGCGCGCGATCGAGCGGGTGATGGGTAAGCCGCTTGAGCGCAAAACGTTGGAAGACTTCGACTACAACGCCCCGCCGCCCAGCGAAGCCTTCGATGCCCGCCCGCCACGCCCACAGACGCGCCAGCAGCCACGCGCCGAACGCCCCAGCCAGCCGCGCGGCCAGCCACAACGGGGTGAACAGCGCGCCAGT
>JACMIM010000469.1 GCA_014381165.1 Roseiflexaceae bacterium | reverse complement strand
TTGCACAGGAGATTGGTCGCAACCTCGATTTTTTGAGCAGCGCCATGCACGACCTGCCGGCGCGTCAGCGCAGCCTGCGCGCGGTGTTCGATTACTCCTGGAACTTGCTGAATGCGCCCGAGCAGCAGGCGCTGCGGCAGCTGGCGGTCTTTCGCGGCAGCTTCACGCGCGAGGCGGCAGGGGAAGTATGCAGGGAACAGGAGACAGGAGACAGGGGACATGAAAGCAGTGATACAGCATCGCTGTCCCCTGTTCCCTATAACCTATTACCTATACTCGCGGCGCTAGTCGATAAATCACTGGTTCGCCGTGTCCCGACCGAGGGCCTGCCGCGCTATGAGATATTGGAGCTGCTGCGGCAGTATTTGGCCGAGCATCTAGCGCGTGCCGATGAGGCCGATGCCGCTGCGACGCGCCATTCGGCTTACTATAGCGCTTGGATGGGCGCGCGCACAGCCGAGCTGCGCGGAAAGGAACAGGGTGCCGCGCTGGCGGCGATCAGCGGCGAGATGAAGCAGATTCGTGCGGCTTGGCGCTGTGCGGTGGCGAATGCCGATAGTGCCGCGCTGGGCAATGCGGCCGATAGTTTGTTTCACTTTTACGATATGCGCAGCTGGTTTCATGAAGGTGCGGAGGCATTCGGCGCGGCCAGCCAGGCGCTGGCGGCACAGCCGGACGCGACCGATCAGTTGGTGTATGGCAAGCAGCTGGCGCGGCTGGGCTGGTTCACGTTTTATCTCGGGCGTCAGCTGGAAGCGAAAGCGCTGTTCGAACACAGCCTGGCGATCTTGCGCCGACTCGACGCGCGCGCGGATCTGGTGTTTACGCTGAACTACTTGGGGGCGGTCTGCTCATATCTGGGCGATTACGACCAGACGCGCGCGCTCTGCCGCGAGAGCCTGATGATCGCCGAGGCGCTGGGCGATGATTACGGTCGCGCGATCGCCTGCAACATTCTTGGACAGACCGCCTACGAGGGTGGCGATTACACCGAGGCGCAGGCCTGGTCGCAGCGTAGCTTCGCGCTGGAGCAGCAGATCGGCAATGGCTGGAGCATGGCCTTCTCGCTGACCAACCTGGGCAAGGTGGCCTATGCGCTGGGCGAGTACGCCGAGGCGCGCTGGTTCTTCGAGCAAAGCCTGCAAACGCGCGCGGGCCTGGGCGACACGCGCGGTGTGGCGATCTGCTACAACCGGCTTGGCGATGCGGCGATGGCGCTGGGCAGCCCCGCCGAGGCCGGGCAGCGCTACGCCCAAAGCTTGGAACTAGTGCGCGAGATTGGCAACCAGTGGGGTATGGCCGAATCGCTGAGCAACCTGGGCCAGCTGGCCTCGACCCAGGCGCGCGATCCGGCGGCGACGCGGCTGCTGCAAGAAGCGCTGCGTTTGGCGTTGGGCACCCAGGCGGCGCCGCAGGTGGTGACAATCCTAGCTGCGCTGGCACCGATTGTACGCCGCGCCGGGCATCCAGCCTGGGCCGATGAGCTGGCGCAGTTTGTGGCCGCTGAGCCAGTCTCATTCGATTCGTACCGACCGCAGGCCGAGCGGCTGCTCAACTGGACAATCATCGGCGCTGCAGCTCCGACTTTGGAGCAGGCGATCACTGCGGCGCAGGCCCCGCCGCGCGCGGTCGAGCGCACGACACCAG
>JACMIM010000468.1 GCA_014381165.1 Roseiflexaceae bacterium | reverse complement strand
GTTCGACTGTGCGCGAAAGACTGATGGATGCACGGGAAGCATAGCACGCGGGCGAGGCGGCGTCAAACACCGGGCGGCTGTGGGGTGTTGTGCTGGCGGCCGCGCGGCTGAAGCCGCTTGCTGGGGTTACAAAGCCCACCTACGCGGGCTGAACAGCGTCTCAGCCCGCGTAGGCGGGCTTTGTCGTGTGAGCCTGCGGCTTCAGCCGCCAGGCGGGCGGGCTTACAGCCGTTGGTGTGCGCGGCTCGAAACCCGCTGCTGCCTTATTCGGCGTCCTCGGCCTTACTGGCGCTGGCGCGGGGTTCGCGCATGATCGCCTCAGGGGTTTCGATCCAGCCGCGTCGCAGCGCATAGATGACCGCCTGAGTGCGGTCGTTCAGCGAAAGTTTGCGCAGGATCGACGAGATATGATTCTTGACCGTTTGGGTGCTGATGCCGAGCGTGTCGGCGATCTCTTTGTTGCTACCACCCTCCGCGATCCGTTCCAACACCTCGATCTCGCGGTCGCTTAACGGGGTGAACAGCGGGAAATCGGCGTCCGGTGTGGAGGAAACATCCTGCGGCAGATTGCGGAACTGGGAGAGCAGGCGGCTCGCCACCTTCGGCTCCTCCAACACCACATCATTGATCACATATTCGCCGCGTGCCACCCGCCGGACGATCTCGGCCAAATCCTTGGGCTTGATGTCCTTTGAGCGGTAGGCGGCCGCGCCGGCCTGAAGCGCATTAAACGCCTGCTCGTCGTTTTCGTGCATGCTAAGAATCACGACGCCCAGGCTGGGGTAGAGCGACCTCAGTTGCCTGGTGACATCCAGCCCACTGAGCACAGGCAGGTTCAAATCGCACAGCACGCAGTTCGGCTCTTGGTTTGGCGAGGTGGCATTCAGCCAATCGATCGCATCCTCGCCTGATGCCGTCTCATAGACAATCGAGATATCGTCATAAACGGTCAGGGCAAAGCGCAACCCTTGGCGAAACAGCGGGTGGTCGTCCACAATCAGCAGCCTCACGGTAGTGTTGGGGGGCATGGCAAGGATTCCTTTCCCTGGGCGGCAAGCCATTGGTGGTATGCTTCTGCTGGCGCGATAAGATGTGTGATACCAACCTCGGCGAGGAGATCGTGCAGGCGGGTCAGCGGCAGCCCGACCACATTCGTGTAGCTGCCAGTTACCGTGCGTACAAGCTGCCCGCCAAGACCCTGAATGCCATACGCCCCGGCCTTATCAAGCGGTTCGCCAGTCGCAACATACGCCCTGATTGTTTCCTCGCTCAGTGGCGCGATTTCGACCTGGCTTTGTTCGAGAGCAAATAGCGTGCGCTCAGTTGGGGCATCGATAACCGCAAGACCAGTATAGACCGTATGCGTGCGGCCCGCTAGGCGCTGCAACATCACCCGAGCCTGTTGTGGGCCAGCTGGCTTGTTCAACACATCGCCATCGAGCACAACAATTGTATCTGCTCCGATAATAACACTGTCAGGGGCAAGGCTGCAAGCGGCAAATGCTTTGCGCCAGGCGAGCAGCGTGGGGTGGAAGTGCGGCGGCACCGCAGCGGCTGGCAGGCGCGCGGCAAGCTGAGGCGGCGGGCCGAAATCTTGATACTCGGCGTCGGTTGCCAGCGCGTGAAATGCCACACCCAGGTAGCCGAGCAAATCGCGGCGGCGCGGCGAGGCGGATGCTAAAACGATTGTTCGCTGTGACATAATGTGTGTTGCGTGTTGCGTGTTCCGGCAGCACGCAACACGCAACCGATTAGGTGTGCGGGTAGCCGCTGCCCTGATAGGCCCCACGGTCGCTGACTGGCTCGTTGATATACAAGTTGCCCTTGTGAATCTTTAGATTAAAGCCACAGGTTGGGTTCGTGCAGACCCAGGCCTTGTACATAATAGACGCGCCCTCGGTTCCGTAGTCGGAAAGCGGAACGAGATCGCCTTCGTGGCACTTTCGGCACACTGGAAATGGGTGCTGTTCCATCGGTCTCCTCCTCATAACACTGCCCGGCAACGCCCGCCGTGGTTGGGTGCTACTTGGCAAGGAGTGTGCCGTGGTGCGTTCCAGCCGCCCACTGCTGAATCAGCGCGGTGAGTAGCCGTCGCTCTTCGGCTTTGATACGCTCGTGTAGGCTGGCTTCGTCGTCGTTCGACAGAATCGGCACCTCCGCGCGGGCCAGCACTGGGCCGTCGTCGACGCGCGGTGTAACCCGATGGATGCTACAGCCGGTTATAGTCAAGCCGGCGTGCAGCGCATCGCGGACGACATGCGCGCCGCGCAGCGCGGGAATGATCAGCCCATCACTGGTGGTGAAACTTTCGCCGCCTTCATCGGGCAGCAGCGCGGGGTGCTGGTTGATCACCGGCGCGCCGCAGCGGTCGAGAAAGCTGGCCGAAAGCACGCGCATAAAACCCGACAAGATAATCAGGCCAGGTGTGTAGGCCGCCAGCAGCGCCAGCAGCCGATCCTCCCAGATGGCGCGTGCTGCGGCCCGCTGCTGCTGTGCAGCGCAGGACAGGGGCACGAATGCGGCGGCGATGCCATGCTGGAGGGCGCGCTGTAGCCCATACGCCTCGGCGCGGTCGCTGATCACCAGGGCGACCTGCGCGCCAAGCTCGCGCCGCGCCTGCGCGTCGATCAGGGCCTGCACGTTTGTGCCGCCACCCGAGATGAGAATGGCCAAGGATGTATTCATGCCGTTTTCTCGCGTGTACGCCCGATATCAGTTCGGTAGTGCATGCCGTCGAAGCTGATCGGCGCTGCTGCCGTATAGGCCAGCTCGATCGCCCCGGCGGGGGTTGGCCCCGCGCCGACAACGCCCAGCACGCGCCCGCCCGCCGTGTGCAGTTGGCCGTCGTGCAGGGCGGTGCCAGCCTGAAACACCACCCCGCCGTCCTGCACGCCCGCGATGCCACTGATCATGTCGCCAGTGCGCGGGGCTTCAGGGTAGCCAGCGGCGGCCAGCACAATGCAGGCTGCCGCGCCCTCGCGCCAGTGTAGCAGATCAGGGCGCAGCTTGCCCTGGGCGCACTCGTGCAGTGCGAGCAGCAGATCGCCCTCGGTCAGCGGCATAAGCGCCTGGGTTTCCGGATCTCCAAAGCGCGCGTTGAACTCAAGCACCGACGGGCCGGCCTCGGTCAGCATGATCCCGGCGAACAGTGCGCCACGAAAAGGTATACCACGCCGGGCGAGTTCGCGCACGACTGGTGCCATTGTCGTGGTCACAATTTCATTGAGCAGCGCGCGGTCGACCAGCGGCGAGGGGGCGAACGCACCCATGCCGCCGGTGTTTGGCCCCCGATCGCCGTCCAGCAGCCGCTTGTGATCCTGGGCGGGCGGAAAGGCCCACAGCCGCTCACCATCGCACAGTGCGATCACCGAAACCTCCGGGCCACTAAGCTTCTGCTCCAGCAGCAGCCGTGTGCCCGCGCTGGTGCTGCCAAGCTGCGCCACCGCCGCCAGGGTCTGCTCGAGACTTTCTGGCACGATAACACCCTTGCCGCCAGCCAATCCATCGACTTTGACCACCCAGATTTGGCCACGTTCGCGCACAAACGCGGCGGCCTGCTGCGGATCGTCGAAACTGAAAGCATTAGCGGTTGGCACGCCGGCGGCCTGCATCACGGTTTTGGCAAACGCTTTGCTGCTTTCGATCTGCGCCGCAGCAGCGGTCGGCCCGAACGCTAGCACGCCCGCAGCCTGGCAGGCATCGACCAATCCTGCCGCCAGCGCGGCCTCCGGGCCAACGACCACCAGGTCGATCGCATGCTGGTGTATGGCGGCCAGCAGCCCAGCCAGATCGGTCGCATCGATCGGCAGATTATGGCCGAGCGTGGCAGTGCCAGGATTACCAGGCGCAGTGTACAGCCGCGTTAGCGCCGCTGATTGGCTGATCTTCCAGGCTAGCGCGTGTTCGCGCCCGCCCGATCCGACGAGAAGCACGTTCATCGTTTGTCTGTTGGCCCCGGCGCTGAAGCGCCGGGCTAGTTGATTGGTATCAGGAGCGTATTACACGCCGATTATTATACGCGATCTGGTTTGGCGCGCTGGCGTGCTATAATTGCGCCGCATCTCACGCTACAGATAGTTGGAAGCTATGACAGAAACAGCCTCCCCTAGCGCCGCGCCGGATGTCGGCGCGCTGCTCGATGAATTGCGCGCGCAGGTACGCGCCCGCCGCCTGCACCTGGCACAGCCCGAGGACGACGCACTTGCGCGCGATCTCCAGCGCGCACTCGACGAAATCGAGCTGCACCGGGTGGTCAGCGCGCACTGGCCGCTGATCGGGCGAACGCTGCCGGAACGGGCCATGGCGCTGATCAACAAGCTGGTGCGGCGCTACCTACGCTGGTACATCAACCCGATTGTCGAGCAGCAGAACGCCTATAACGATGCGGTGGCACGCACGCTGCGGCTGCTAGCCGAGGCCTATGCCGATCTCGCGAACCAGGGGTCAGCGGTCAGCGGTCAGCGGTCAGGCGACGAGGGCCAACCCACTAGCCCGGCGCTTCAGCGCCGGGAAACAGGTTCAGGCGACGAGGGCCAACCCACTAGCCCGGCGCTTCAGCGCCGGGAAACCCGGCCCAGCGCCAGAAAAGAAATGAAATACGTGGTGCGCGCAAGTGCC
>JACMIM010000467.1 GCA_014381165.1 Roseiflexaceae bacterium | reverse complement strand
GTCGTGCTGGGGAGAAAGGAGTCGGCAGTCGGGAGCTGGCAGGCGCAACGATCGCGCATGCTCGCTCGGGGCTCGGCCCCTCACCGGCCAGATGGCAGGCGAAGAAATGAGAACCACATGAAGATACGTAGCAAGGCGGCAGAAGTTGCACGCCCTGGCGTAAAGAATGTGTAAGGAACGCACGGCCAAAGGGGGTAATGAATAAACACGTTTCGTCTTGTCGATCTGGATGGAATGTTTGTGCTGACGCCCACGGTAGTATTGGTGCCGGAGCTGGCGCGCGAAATCGAACGGGCGCGCTCTTCGTGGTAAAAATGCCCGGCTCGCTCTCCAAAACGCCATAACTCTTAACCACGAAGGCCACGAAGAACACGAAGAACACGAAGAACACGAAGAACACAAAAGGGTTTTTCTTCCTTCGCGCTCTTCGCGCTCTTCGCGGTAAAACCGCCCGGCTCGCTACACCTCGTTGTCGATCTGCGCGCGCTGCAAGCTGCCGCTGTAATCGACATACACCGATTTCCACTCGCTAAACGCATCCATTAGCTGCGGCCCAGCCTCGCGGTGGCCGTTGCCAGTGCCCTTCACGCCGCCGAACGGCAGGTGAATCTCCGCGCCGATCGTCGGCGCATTGATATAGCAAATGCCACTCTCGATGTCGCGCATCATGCGAAAGGCGTGGTTGGCGTCGCGGCTGTAGAGCGAGGCCGAGAGGCCGTAGGGCACATCGTTGGCCACGCTGATCGCCTCGTCGAAATCGGCGACCTCGATGATCGACAGCACCGGGCCGAAGATTTCCTCGCGGGCGATGCGCATGTCGCGGCTGACCCCGCCGAAGATCGTGGGCTGTACGAAGAAACCGTAATCGTAGTCGCCGCCAGTCAGTCGCCCGCCGCCACACAGCAGCTTGGCACCCTCGCTCTTGCCAATCGCGACGTAGTCCAGCACGCGGTCGAGCTGCTTCTGGTTGATGATCGGCCCCATCTCGGTTTCGGGGCTGAGGCCATTGCCAACCCGCAGCGTTTTGGCGCGGGCCACCAGGCGCTCGGTCAACTCGGCAGCCACGCCGCGCTGCACGATCAGGCGGCTGGTGGCGGTGCAGCGCTGGCCGGCCGTGCCGAACGCGCCCCACAGCACGCCGTCCATCACCAAATCCAGGTCGGCATCGTCCAGCGCGATCACTGGGTTCTTGCCGCCCAGCTCCAGGCTGACCCGCTTGATCTTGTCGGCGGCCGCCAGGTTGACCAGCCGCCCGGTCGCGGTCGAGCCAGTGAACGAGATCACCGGCACATCGGCGTGCTCGACCAGCGGCTGGCCAGCGGTTGGCCCGTAGCCAGTGACAATATTGACCACGCCGGGCGGCAGACCGGCCTCGTGCAGGCATTCGACCAAGTTAAAGGTGCTGTGCGGCGTGTCCTCGCCCGGCTTGATCACCACGGTATTGCCAACCACCAGCGCCGGCAGCATCTTCCACGAAGCGATCGCCATGGGGAAGTTCCAGGGCGTGATCAAGCCGCACACACCAATCGGCTGGCGAATCGACATCTGGAACTTGTTGGGCAGCTCGGAGGGCGTGGTCACGCCGTGCATGCGTCGGCCTTCGCCAGCGGCGTATTGAGCCATGCCAATCGCCTCGACGATATCGCCGCCGGCCTCGAACAGCGGCTTGCCCATCTCGCGGGTAAGATCCGCGCTGTAACGTTCTTTGCGCTCCTGGAGCAGTTGGGCAGCGCGCAGCAAAATTTCGGCGCGCTTAGGCGCGGGCGTGGCCCTCCAGGCTGGAAAAGCAGCTTTGGCGGCGGCCACAGCAGCATTCACATCCTGCACACCACTGTCCTGGAACACGCCCGCCAGCTCGCGCGTGTCGGCGGGGTTACGGCTTTCGAATGTTTTGCCACTTGCGCTCGGTCGCCATTCGCCACCGATGAAGTTCTTAAAGACACGGGGTTCGGCCATTGGTGGCTCCTTGTTAATTTGTTTGCTGTTTATTATCTGTGGTAAGCAGCCGCGCATTTTACCACGAAGAACACGAAGAACACGGAAGGGAAGAAGATTGTGTGGGTATGCGAGGGCGATTATAGCACGGGAAGATCGGGGTACACTTGTTGCATTTGAGTTGCATTGACGTGCGCTTGAACGCGCTTTAGCGCGTTTTGCATACCAGCAGAGGGCTTCAGCCCTCCTGCTGCTAACCCCGCCCGTCCACCATCGCCTGCATCCAGAAGCGCTCTTCTGGCGTGGTCGCGACGGGCGGCAGCTGGCCGTAATCGAGCAGGTCGTCGTAGCCGCCATTGGCGTAGCAGCGGTCGAACACCGGCTGCAAATCGACCGTCAGGTCGGCGTCGGGCCGACGCAGCGGCACGGCGATGCGCGGCAGGCGCTGCGAGAGCGCCACGGTGTAGACATCGGCTTCGTCGCGCAAAGGCGCACGATTGACACAGACCAAGTAGCGCCAGTACGGCAGTTGGTAGTATTGGCCACCTGGCACGGCGACCGTCGGCAGGCCACTCGATAGCAAATCGATCTCGATCAGGTGCGCTGCGGTGAGCAGAATTTCGCGCTGCTTCTTGATGTACAGATCACGGCCCGAACCAGGCTGCTTATTGGCCGGGCTGAGTACCTTGATCACCGTTACGACCTGCCCGCTGTAGGTGTGGTAGATTTCAAGATATGGCTCGTGGTACTCGACATCGATCAGCTTGAGCTTGGTCGGTTTATCGACTGGCGGAGCCTCTAGCACAGCTACACCGCCCGACTCACGCGGCTGCGCATCAGGCCACTGGATCAGCAGAACATCGGGGTACACGCTGCGCAACGAATCGACCAGATAGATGCGCTCGCCAATGCGCGCACTGTATTGCGGGCGCAGATACTGCTGCATCTCGTCGCGCAGATAGGTAATAAAGCTCTGATGCACATCCGGCCAGACCGCCGGGTCTTCGAGATAGGGATCCATTCCAGGAAATGGGCTTGGCATCGCTGCACCTCGCAAACGAAGATTTGTATGAATAGTATAGCACGGGGGATTATGGTTGCAGCAGGCGGGTTAAAACCCGCTGCTGCTATGCAAAACGCGCTTCAGCGCGTGCGTGCGGTTGAACGTGCTGAAGCGCGTTTGGGCGTAGCAGTCGCCGGATTCATCCGGTGGCCGTGGTGGCGGCGCTGCCAAATGAATCCAGCGGTGGTACTATGACCACATATTCTCACC
>JACMIM010000466.1 GCA_014381165.1 Roseiflexaceae bacterium | reverse complement strand
TCCATCGCTCCGTAATTTCCAAACGCCCTCTCAGCCGCGCGGCTGCCGGCTGGTGTGGTATCATGCAACTCTAAAGTGCGCAAGGAGAGTGCGATGGAACTCCCATTTCCTGGCATGGATCCGTATCTCGAACAGCCGAGCATGTGGCCAGATGTGCATAGCAGCTTGATCGGCGCTATCCGAGACCAGCTACAATCGCGAATCGCGCCTACCTACCGTGCCGTTATTACGCCCTACTCCGCATTCGAGAGCTTAGAAATAGCGCCAGTGCGTAGGGTTGTGCCAGACATCGGCATCTACGAGCGGGATGTTTTCGAGCCGGGTGGCGGTGTAGCCGTTGCGATCGAGCCAGCGCCGCTGACCATGCCTGCCCTGATGGAGGTGCCGACCGAGTACGCGCGGATCGAGATTCGCACCGTGGGCGATCAGGTCTTGATCACGGCGATCGAGCTGTTGTCGCCGGTCAACAAGCGCCCTGGCGCGGAAGGGGCCGAGGCGTATGATAAAAAGCGTCAGGAGCTGTTCCGCAGTGCGGTGCATCTGATCGACATCGACCTGCTGCGCGCCGGTCGCCGCCCACAGATGGCCCGCGAACTGCCCGACGCGCCGTATTTTATTTTTCTCAGCCGCATGCAGCGCCGCCCCCAGCTCGAAGTTTGGCCACTCTCGTTGCGCGCACCAATCAAGCCTATCCCCGTGCCACTGCGCCACCCTGATCCCGATGTGCCGCTTGACCTCGGCCTAGCTATTCGTGATGCGTACAGCCGCGCCCGCTACGATCTCGAGATCGATTACCGCGCGCCACCGCCCGCGCCGCCACTCGCGCCCGACGATGCTGCCTGGCTCGACGCGCACTTGCGCGAACGCGGCCTGCGCAATTGAAAAAGCGCGAATATTGCCAGCAAATAGCTGTCGATTTCGCCAGATCTGGTGCGTCGTTGTGGTATAACAGGCGAAATGATCGTCTGAGCACTACACGGAGGCGATGATGAAATACCTTATTCTGATCTACGGCAACGAGGCGGCAGAGGCGGCCATGACCCAGGCCGAGCAGCAGGCATCGTGGGGCGCGCACCTGGCCTACGCCCACGAGCTGCGTGCGCAGGGCGTCATGACCGGCGGCGAGGCGCTGATGCCAACCTCGGCGGCTACCTCGGTCAAGGTGCGCGGCGGCCAAACCTTGACTACGCACGGCCCCTTTGCCGAAACTGCCGAGCAGCTGGGTGGCTTCTATGTCGTCGATTGCGCAAACTTGGATGATGCGCTGGCTTGGGCGGCCAAGAACCCAAGCGCGCAGCACGGCACGATCGAGGTTCGCCCAGTGATGGCGGTCTAAAGGCTGGCTGCGGCAAGCGCTGGCACAGACGCCGGAGCATCACCTCCAGCGTCTGTGCCTTCTGTATGCCTCAAAGCGGTTAGGACTTACGCAGTTAGCGACTTCAGCCTGCGGCAGCATGGAACATCTATCTTTTTTGTTTGGCTTTTTGGTGCAAAGCACCAAAAAGCCAAACAATCATGGGGTATTTCCTTGGTCGCCGCAGGCGAAACGAAAACTCTTGGGCAATTGCGTAACTCCTAGCGGTAATAAAGCGAGCACCAATGCAGCCCGACGAACTCCAGCGTGCAGTCGACCAGGCCTTTCGCGACGAGGGCAGCAGAGTCTTGGCAACGCTGATCGGCTGGCTTGGTGGTGATTTCCAACTGGCGGAAGACGCACTCCAAGATGCCCTGCTTGCGGCGCTCACGACCTGGCCGCGCGACGGAGTGCCAGCCCGACCGGGCGCATGGCTAACTCAAGTAGCACGCCGTCGGGCGATCGATCGCTTGCGCCGCGCCAGCCGCAGCTCCGTACCCTTGTCGGCGGTCGAAGCATTTCTGGCCGCGACGCCTGCCGAGCTGGAATCGTTGGACGAGATCGCCGACGATCGGCTGCGGCTCATGTTTACCTGCTGTCACCCAGCGCTGCCGCTCGACGCACAGGTGGCACTGACGCTTCAAACGCTGGGCGGCTTGACCACCGAAGAAATTGCGCGTGCCTTTCTGGTGCCCCTGCCAACCATGGCGCAGCGGCTGGTGCGCGCCAAGCGCAAAATCAAGGACGCAGGCATTCCTTTCGATGTCCCGCCGCTACGTGCGCTGGCCAGCCGCGCCGATGCGGTGCTCCATGTTATCTACCTGATTTTTACCGAGGGCTACGCGCCGGGTGCTGGCACGCAGCTGGTTCGTCACGATCTGTGCGAGGAGGCTATCCGGCTCTGCCGAACGCTGTTGACGCTCAGCGAGCAGCACGCGCCGCTGCCACTGCGCCAGCGCGCCGAGTGCTTTGGCCTGTTGGCGCTGCTGCTGCTGCATCACTCGCGGCGCGCGGCGCGCAGTGGCGAGGATGGCGTGCTGGTGCTGCTGGCTGCGCAAGATCGCTCGCGTTGGGATGCCGCTCAGATCGGCGAAGGACTGGCGCTGCTCGATCGGGCAATGGCATTACGATCGGCTGGGCCGTACCAAATCCAGGCGGCGATCAGCGCGCTGCATGTCGGCACCGAGAATGCCGCAGCCACTGACTGGCCGCAGATAGCGGCGCTGTATGGCGGGCTGCTGGCCATGGTCAGCACGCCGATTGTCGCGCTCAACCACGCGATTGCGATTGGCATGGCCTATGGGCCAGAGCGCGGGCTGGCGCTGCTTGCGCCGCTCGAACAGGCTGGCCTGCTGCGCACCTACCACCCGTTCTATGTCGCCCAGGCCGAGCTGCTGCGCCAAAACGGCCAGCACGATCTGGCACGCCAAGCGTACCAGGCTGCGATCGACCATTGCGAGAATCAGGTCGAGCGCGCCGCACTGCTTCAGCGCGTTGCAAGCTTCGCCCCCTCACCCTAGCCCTCTCCCGCTGGGAGAGGGCTAGGGTGAGGGGGAACAGCGTTTAGCGCGCCCAGGATTTGCTGTAGGCCGGATCGTCGATCTGATCCATCAGCGTGGTCATTTGCAACGGGCGAAAGGTGTCGACCATCACGGCGAGTTCGTTGGTGACACGCGGTGCCGAAAGCGAGGCCTCCATCGCGCCGGCTTGCGGCCCGTGTGGGATGCCACGCGGGTGCAGCGTGATCGAGCCGATTTCGATGCCACGGCGGGCCGCGTAGTTTCCGGCGGCGTAGTACATCACCTCGTCTGAATCCAGGTTCGAGTGAAAATAAGGGATTGGCACCGCCAGCGGATCCCAGTCGATCTGGCGCGGCACGAATGAGCAGACCACAAAGTTTGGCCCTTCAAAGGTCTGATGCGTGGTCGGCGGCACATGAAAGCGCCCCGCGTGCGGCTCGTAGTCGTGAATATTAAAGGCCCAGGGGTACAGCAGCCCGTCCCAGCCAACCACATCAAACGGGTGATGCCCGACCACCCAACCGTACAGCATGTCGTCGAGCTTGAGCTGCACCTCGAAACGTCCAGCCTGATTGATCGTCTGAAGCCGCTCAGGGCGGCGAAAATCGCGCTCCCAGTAGGGCGCGTGCTCCAGCAGCTGGCCAAAGCTGTTGCGGTATTTGCGCGGGATGTCGATCTGCCCCGAGGCCTCGACGATCAGCATGCGCCCAGCGTTGCCTGCGAATGTAATCCGGTGGATCACGCCGCGTGGCACATAGACATAATCGCCAGTACGGAATGACAGATCGCCCAGATTCGTTTCGAGTAGGCCGCTGCCCTCGTGGATGAACAGCAGTTCGTCGTTGGTGCCATTTTTGTAGAAGAACGGCTGGCCGTGAGCGTCTAGCATTGGCTCGGTCGGCGCGCAGGTGGCGATCCGCACATCGTTGTTGAACAGCAGCACGCGCCGCCCGCCAATCGGGTCGCCGCCGCTTTCTAGGCCTTTGGTTTTGACGTGGCGGTGGCGGTGCGCGGCCGGCGGCGCGATTTCCACCGCCAGCGAGCGGATAATCGTATTCTCGATGCTGGCGGCGGGCAGCTGGTGGTGGTAGATAATCGAATACACGCCGCTGAAGCCCTCAGCGCCAAAAATCTCCTCGTACAGTAGGTTATCCTGCTCGTCGCGGAACACCATGTGCCGCTTGGGTGGCACACGCCCCATCGCGTGATACGCTGGCATGGTCTTCTCCTTTTTTTGCTACGCCGCCGGAGGGCGGGTTTCAAACCCGCCCTCCGGCGGCCTGGCATCTTAAATGTGCGGCTCCGGCAGGCGCTCGCGGCGGGCGTAGTCGCGCAGGATTGTGGCGATCTGCTCGACATCGTCGATAATAAAGTAGGTGTCGTGCATGTCGTATTTCGCGCCAGCGGTGGCTACCACCTGATCGATGTCGAATGGCACACGCGGCGTATTTGGCGCAAACGCCTTGGCTAGCTCGCCGGGCGACGAGTATAGCCCTGCGCCAAAAGCCTTGAGTGCGCCGTCCTCGCGGATGATGCCGAACTCGGTGGTGAACCACCACAGCCGGGCGATCTCCAGGCGCTGCCGCTCGCCCGCAGCCTGATACAGCGGCCCAAAGGCCTGGGCAATATCGCCAAAGCGCCGGTCGGTGAAGAAGGCCAGGTGGCCAAAGTACTCGTGGAACAGATCTGGCAGCGGCGTAAATTCAAGGCGCTCGGGCGGGCGGATGTAATTCGTGACCGGAAAGCGCCGTCGGGCCAGATGCGCGAACCACTCGTCGGCCTCCAGATACGCATTCTGCGCGTCGCCCAGGCTCCAGCCGCTCAACGCCATCAGATGCTCGCCGACTGCGGCTGGGTCGGGTAGCTGCTGCGGGTCGAGCGCCAACCGCCGCCAGCCGGCCACGAACTCTCGGCAGGCGCGTTGCTCGATCTGCGCCAGCTGCTGCCGCACCAGTTCCGCCCAAACCGCGTGGTCGGTTTCGGTATAGTGCGGCATCGCCGGCGCGTGCGTCTGGGCTGTCATCAAGCGTACCTCCTTGTACGTAAGCATTTCTCTCACCCTCACCCCAGCCCTCTCCCAGCGGGAGAGGGGCCAGGGGTGAGGGATTGATGTGGCAAATTACAAATTTCCGCGCAAATCCTGCTCGCGCTCCAGCGCCTGGAACAGCGCCTTGAAGTTGCCCTTGCCAAAGCCGCGGCTACCCTTGCGCTGGATGATCTCATAGAACAGCGTCGGGCGATCCTGCACCGGCTGGCTGAAGATTTGCAGCAGGTAGCCCTCGTCGTCGCGGTCGACCAACACGCCGCGCGTGGCCAGATCCTCGGCCTGTTCGTCGATCTGGCCAACCCGGCCCTCCAACTCCGCATAATAGCTGTCTGGCACGCGCAGAAAGACCATGCCATGCTCGCGCAGCGCATCCACGCTGGCCAGGATGTCGCCGGTGGCCAGCGCAATATGCTGTGCGCCGGGGCCGCCGTAGAAATCCAGGTATTCCTCGATTTGGCTCTTTCGCAGGCCGTCGGCGGGTTCATTGATCGGGAACTTGATTTTGCCGGTGCCATTGGCCATAACTTTCGACATCAACGCCGAGTACTCGGTCGAGATATCGGCGTCGTCGAAGTGCAGCATCTGCTTGAAGCCCAGCACATCGCGGTAGAAAGCGACCCACTGCTCCATGTGGCCCAATTCGACATTGCCAACGATATGGTCGATCGCGGCGATGCCAGTGTCTGGCGCGGGCGGCGGGTTCTGGATGGCCTGGAAGCCGGGCATGAACGGCCCGTCGAGGCCGCGCTGGGCGTACACGCCGTGGCGCTCGACAAAGCTGTGGACAGTCTCGCCATAGGTCGCGATGCTGGCCCGCACCACGCGGCCCTGGCCGTCCTCGTACACGATCGGCTCCTGCACGCCGGTCGCTCCGCGCCGCACAGCTTCGAGATAGGCGGCCTTGGCGTCGGCGACATGCAGGGCGATGTCCTTGACACCGTCGCCGTGGCGGGCTACATGGGCGGCGATCGGGTGCTGCGGGTCGGGGACCAGCGCCGAGGAAAGCACAAAGCGCACATTGCGGCGGGCGACCACCCAGGAAGCGCGGTCGCGCGAGCCAGTCTCAAGCC
>JACMIM010000465.1 GCA_014381165.1 Roseiflexaceae bacterium | reverse complement strand
TGAGCGAGCAAGGGCAGATAGTCGCGGAATCTTGGCAATGGCTTACCGAGCGCTATGGGTTTGTTTCACTCGGAGCCTGGATCGTCATGCCCGATCACATGCACGGAATTCTCCTGCTAGATCGCGCTGATGACCAGCAAAGCAAACCGCTTGGCCAACTTATCGGCGCATTCAAGGTCACATCAACAAAACGTATAAATGCGCGTGCTGAAACTCCCGCTGTGCGCTTTTGGCAACGCGATTTCTATGAACATAGCATTCGTACTTAAGCAAGCCTAGAACGCATTACAACCTACATCGAGACAAATCCTTGGCGCTGGCGGCGTGGTTAGCACTCTCTGCCTCGCTTTGCTAGAAAACCGTTAGAAACAAGCCGCCTAGCCATTCGAACTATTGACAATGCACCCCCAACGTTCGATAATACACGCATCGGAATGGATATTCCGCTTCGTTTGGTTCCGTGAGCTGTGGGCAAAAGAATACGCGAGCAGCGCGCGTGCGTATACCACGCAACCCGCGCCAGGCGACGCTACTCCTGCCGCCGTAGCCACGCCGGAGCGCCAAGAAAGAGGGTACGATGAGCGAGTTTACCTACACGACCGACGGTGCCACGCAAACACTGCCGCTGATCATCAGCGATAGCGTGGTGGTCTTTCCATACACAGTCATGCGCCTGCCGCTTGACGACATGAGCGCCCGTGCCACCGAGGCTGCGGTTGCAAATAACCGGCTGGTGCTGATCGCTTCCCGCCGCCAGGATGTCGACGACGACGCGCCGCTGCCGCTTCAGCTGCACAAGATCGGTGTGGTCGCGCGGGTCGAGCAGTCCGGCATGCTGCCGACCGGCGTAATCGGCGTGGTGGTGCGCGGAATTGTCCGCGCCGAGATTGGCGAGCTGAACGAGCAGGGTGCCTTTCTGCGCGCTGGCTTTGTCGAGCGGCCCGACCGCTACGAGCGCACGCCTGCCCTGGAGCAGCTGATGGCCGAGGTGCGTGCCGCGATCGATGCAGTGCTGGAAGCCCAGGGCGATGTGCCGCAGGAGATTCGTAGCTTCGTTCGGGGCCTGACCGACGCCTCGCAGCTGGCTGACAACACCGGCTACTCGCCCGACTACAGCTTCGAGGAGCGCCAGGAGCTGATCGAGACTTTTGATATCACCCGGCGGCTCGAGAAGGTGCGCGAGCTGTACCAGAAGCAGCTGACTATCAAGGATCTTCAGGTCAAGCTGCGCCAAGAGGTGCAGGACGGTGCGGCCCGCCAGCAGCGCGAGTTCTACCTGCGCCAGCAGCAGCGCGCCATCCAGAAGGAGCTTGGCGAGGACGACGCCGAGACCGACGAACTCGAAACGCTGCGCGAGAAGCTGGCCGCCGCCGATATGCCCTCTGCCGCCCGCAAGGAATCTGACCGCGAGCTTGGTCGCCTGGGCCGCATGAACGCGGCCTCGCCAGAGTACCAGATGGTGCGTACCTATCTTGAATGGATGGCCGAGCTGCCTTGGAACAAGACCACCGGTGATGCGATTAATGTGGCCCGCGCTCGTGAAGTACTGGACGCCGATCACTACGGCTTGCAGAAGATCAAGGAGCGCATCCTGGATTACCTGGCGGTCAAGCAGCGCCGCGCCCAGATTTCCGGCGATGGCCAGCGCAGCCGTGAGCCAATCTTGTTATTCGTCGGACCTCCTGGCGTGGGCAAGACCAGCCTTGGCCAGAGCATCGCCCGCTCGCTAGGCCGCCAGTTCGTGCGGATGTCGCTCGGCGGCGTGCGCGACGAAGCCGAGCTTCGTGGGTTCCGCCGCACCTACATCGGCTCGCAGCCAGGCCGGATCGTGCAGGAGTTGCGCCGCGCCGGGGCAAGCGACCCAGTCATTCTGCTCGACGAAGTCGACAAGATCGGCCAGGACTACCGGGGCGACCCAGCCGCCGCACTGCTCGAGGTGCTCGACCCGGAGCAGAACAACACGTTTACCGACCATTACCTGAATGTGCCGTATGATCTTTCCAAGGTGCTGTTTATTGCGACTGCTAATGATCTGAGCACTATCCCAGGGCCGCTACGCGACCGCATGGAGATCATCGAGCTGTCGGGCTACATCGAGGACGAGAAGGTGCATATTGCGCGCCAGCACCTCATCCCCAAGCAGATCGTGGCCAGCGGCCTGCGCCCAGAGGAAGTCGAGATCGAGGACGCAGCCCTGCGTACAATTGTCGGTGGCTACACCCGCGAGGCCGGCGTGCGCAACCTGGAGCGCCAGATCGGCGGCGTGTTGCGCAAGGTCACGCGCAAGCTTGCCGAGCGCGAGGGATCAGTGGCCGGGGATCAGGGATCAGAGGAAATGGCAGACGGTTCGCAGGCTGTAGATGTTCAGGTTCCTGACCCGCAAACCCTAACCCCTAGCCCCTGGCTGGTGACGCCAGACTTTGTTCGCACCGCGCTGGGCCGCCCGCGCTTTCTGAACGAGGCCAAGGAGCGGATCGATCAGCCCGGTATTGCGACTGGCCTGGTCTGGACGCCGGTGGGTGGTGATATTGTGTTTGTGGAGGCGACCGCGCTGGAGGGCAATGCTGGCTTGAAGATCACTGGACAGCTTGGCGAGGTGATGCGCGAAAGCGCCGAGGCCGCGCTGACCTATGTGCGATCGCGGGCCAGGCTGCTTGGCATCGACCCAACCTTCTTCGACAAGCACAACGTTCACATTCACGTTCCAGCGGGCGCGGTGCCCAAGGACGGCCCATCGGCCGGTATCACCATGGCTACGGCACTGGCATCGGCTGCCACAGGCCGCTTTGTCCGCGACGATGTGGCCATGACCGGTGAGATTTCGCTGCGCGGGCGCGTACTGCCGATCGGCGGCATCAAGGAAAAGGCGCTGGGCGCGCACCGGGCCGGCATCACCACAATCATCCTGCCCAAGCGCAACATGGACGATCTGGACGACCTGCCGCGTGAGGTCTTCGAGGCGCTGACCTTTGTGCCAGTCGAGACGCTCGACGAGGTGCTGGCGACCGCGCTGGCCGCTGTGCCAAACCCCTTCGAGGGCCAGGTCGGCATCGTCAGCAGCACGCACACGGCCCCGTTTGTCCAGCATAAGCCTGAATAGCATAGAACAAAGAACAGGCGACAGAGGATAGAACAAAGAACAGAGAACAAAAAACAGGAATTCCTCCTGCTCTTTGTTCTCTGTTCTCTGTTCTCTATTCTCTATAGCATCCCTGCCGGAGTCGTAAAAAGGGGAGGTAGTTTTTTCGGGGGGCTGCGCCCCCAAACCCCCGCGTTGCGCTCACGCGCCTGTTTACAACTCAAATAGGGATGCTATATTCTTTGTTCTCTGTTCTCTGTTCTTTGTTCTCTATTCTTTGTTCTCTATTCTTTGTTCTCTGTTCTCTGTTCTCTGTTCTCTGTTCTCTACTTCTCACCACGTCACGCTCATCATCGAGCAGTTGATCCCGCTGCCGATACCGAGCATGCCAATTTGATCGCCAGCGTGGACGCGCCCCGCCTCGACT
>JACMIM010000464.1 GCA_014381165.1 Roseiflexaceae bacterium | reverse complement strand
GTCAGCTGCCAGACTGAGCAGCGCCTTGATAGCAGCCGCATGCGCTTCCTCGGGCGCGTCATACGGCCCGTTCCAATCCCATGGCGGCAATGGTGCGACGTGCTGCCAAAACCAGCCGTGATCAGGGCCGTGCTCATGGCACGCCACCTGGATGCCGAGCGCCGCGTCAGATGTGGAAAAGCGCTGGTAGCGGTGCATCAGTCCTGCTCCTTCACGCCCAGCACGATCGCGCCGTTTCGCACCGTGACGGCATAGCGCCCAGCCTCAAGGTCAATGTCACCCGGCAGCCAGCAGCGTGGCGTGGCATACTGACGAATATGTAACTTCCAGCCATCGGCCTGATCCGGCACAACGCGCACCTGGTCGCCGTGCCATTCGAGCGCGACGCGCTCCGGGCGATCCAACGCGTACCAGGCGGCGCGACCGAGCTGAAGCTCCAGCTGCGCAAGCCCCTTGCTGTTTTTCCGACGTTGCAGCCGCACGTACAGCTCCGGCTTTCGTCCGGTTGGGACGTTCTTCTTCACGTAGGACGAGCGGCGGGGAGCGCCGTCAGTGGTCGTCGATCGCAGCGTTCCCATCGCGCCATCCTTGCCTCGTGTTCAGCCGCGCCAACCACAACGTTCAGCGGCCATGATAAGGGATCAGCCGCACTACGTGCGAAACCTGAAAGAAACGAGAACATGTACGTGTATGAATTGGCAGTATCGCTGGAGCTGCACCACCACATACCCCGGCGCTGACGTGCTGGGTCGGGCGTGCGCGCAAACCACTACACCGTACCCACGCTCACCGCACCATTCCGCACTAGGGTATACTTGCATGGTCATCAGGCCATTTACCAAGGAGCCAGTCCATGCATCAGCACACGAACCCACTGGTACCCGTGGGTAGAGATCGTGCCAGTCGTGCGAGCATCCTGAGTATTGCGAGTACCCATAGCATCTTGAGTATCGGCAGCGCGGGCAGCATCTTGAGTATCGGCAGCGCGGGCAGCATCTTGAGTATCGGCAGCGCGGGCAGCATCTTGAGTATCGGCAGCGCGGGCAGTATGCTCTGCGTCTTCAGTGCTGGCAGTATTCTATCCGTCCTGCGCCACAACACGGTGCGCAACCAAGCACCTGTCTGATCGGGTAGCTATGCCCGTACTGTGGGCTGGTCCTGGACAGGGACGTGAACGCGGCGATAACCATCTTGCAGCGGGGCCTGTTACGAGCATTTTTGTAATTTACAACGCTTACACTTAATTTCACAAAGTCTATATTTTAATGGGGAAATCTGGCTGCTTGGCGTAGAATTCTTGGCTGAGAACTTACAATCTACGACAAGTTCTTAAATTATACTACTTGTTAAAGGGTACCATAGACTATTTGGGGACAAGTTTGACGCCAAAACTTGGCGGAGAACTACGGAAGCTACAAAGTTCTCTAAACGTTCCACCTCCAAAATGCTGCTAAATGCACCTGTTTCCGTTTATCGTTGTCAATTACAAAAATGCTCGCAACAGGCCTACATGTCCGCGCTCATCAATTGTCTTCTTGACCTGACGAATGTTCCGCGTTCGCTTGCGGAGTTCGTCATTTGAAACTAGCAACAATCGTTAGTAGGTTGCTAGCCGCGCCAACACATGTGCAAACTCGCGCCGGAGCCATTCGCGCTGGATGAGCTGCCATTCATCGTATTCGGCACTGTCGCCCACCGAAAATCCCTCGGTGAAATCGGCACGGTAGAGTGCAGCTGCCCGTTCGAGCCGCACGACTGATTCAGTGGCAAGCTCTGCCGAGCTGTGAGCGTAGGCGCGGTTTTCGGCCAACAGTGCCAAGAATTCACGTACATCAACCCAGATTTCTTGCGGACGAAGCGACAAGGTATCGCGGGTTTTGTCGAGCCACGCACCCGGAGCAAGCGACCCAAGGGCATATACCGCACTACGGAGCGCGGCGCGAGCGTGCTGCTGGTCAAGTGTCGGCCAGAGCAATGCTGCCAGCACATCGCGGCTTTGCCGACCTTCGGCCAGCGCCAGATACGCCAGCAGGGCCAATGCCTTGCGCCGGTCTGGATACACGATGCGCCCTCGGTAGGCGAGCTGCGGTTCGCCAAAAAGCGACAAACTGAGTCCAGAATCCGCGTTCGACATGTGCCATTCCCCGTGACGCGCCCGTGACGCTGCTGTGATGTTGACAACCTATGATGGCAGTGTTCAAAGCATTTGGCAAACAGCAGTGACGGTGCGACGCGTGTAAAGCTACTTGAGGCTGCTCGTGGCACTGGCCCTAATGATGGTGTCACAGTTTTCGACCACCTCGTGGATTATTAAAGGAGCGCAACCATGACCATGGCACCCCAAACCCAACCTGATTTCACGGCAGTGAAAAGCCGCCAGCACGCCGCTTGGTCTTCCGGTGACTATGCCGTGATTGGCACAACCTTGGCAATCACTGGCGAGTTGTTGTGCGAGGCGGTTGATCTGCGCGCCGGCCAGCAGGTACTCGACGTCGCTGCGGGCAACGGCAACGCTACGCTGGCGGCCGCCCACCGCTGGGCCGAGGTTACCTCGACCGACTATGTCGGCGCGCTGCTCGAACGCGGGCGTGCGCGGGCTGCCGCCGAAGGCTTGCCGGTGACGTTCCAAGAAGCCGACGCCGAGGATTTGCCGTTTGCCGATGGCACATTCGACGTGGTGCTTTCGGTGTTTGGCGTGATGTTTACGCCCAACCAGGAGCAAGCCGCCCACGAACTGCTGCGGGTCTGTCGGCCTGGCGGCACGATTGGCCTGGCGAACTGGACGCCAGACGGCTTTATTGGCCAGCTCTTCAAGACGATTGGGAAGCATGTTCCCCCGCCGTCCGGCGTCAAGCCACCGGCGCTGTGGGGCACCGAACAGCGGCTGCGCGAACTGTTTGGCGATGGCATTGCGGCATTAACGGTAAACAAGCGTATGTTCGTATTCCGCTACCGCTCGGCAGCGCATTGGGTCGAGGTGTTCCGCACCTACTACGGGCCGGTACTCAAGGCCTTCGCGGCGCTTGACGCCGCCGGACAAGCCGACCTGGAACGCGACCTGATGGACTTGCTAGAGCGCTTCAATCAGGGCGGCAGCGAAACGCTAGCCGTGCCCAGCGAGTATCTCGAAGTGGTTGCCACCCGTCGTGGAGAAGCCAATGGATGACCTGCTCGAGATGACTGCCGAACGTGCGCTGGCCTACCTGAACGGCCTCGACACGCGCGGCGTCGCGCCAACGGCTGAGGCCACTTGCCCGTCTGGCCGAGCTTGGTGGGCCACTCCCCGACGCGCCAGTTGACGCAGCCGAAATTATTGCCCTGCTTGATCGGGTCGGCTCACCGGCTACGGTCGCTTCGACCGGTGGGCGTTACTACGGCTTTGTGGTTGGCGGCGCGCTGCCGGCAGCCCTCGCAGCAAACTGGCTGGCCACGGCCTGGGATCAGAATGCAGGCATGGCGGTGCTCTCGCCGGTCAGCGCGGCGCTGGAGACGATCACCCAGACCTGGCTGCTCGATCTGCTGGCACTGCCGGCGGAGGCTGGCGTGGGATTTGTGACCGGCGCGACAATGGCGAACCTGAGCGCACTGGCCGCCGCCCGTCACGCGGTACTAGAGCGTGTCGGATGGGATGTCGAGTCACAAGGGCTGTTCGGCGCACCGCCTATTACGGTGGTTGTCGGCGACGAGGTGCACGTCAGTGTGCTCAAAGCGTTGAGCTTGCTGGGGCTGGGGCGCGAACGGCTTGTGCGCGTGTCCGTGGACAGCCAAGGCCGCATGCGCCCCGAGGCACTGCCGACACTCACCGGCCCGACGATTATCTGCACACAGGTCGGCAATATCAGCAGCGGCGCATGCGACCCAGTTGATGAAATTTGCGCGAGCGCCCACGACGCCGGTGCCTGGGTGCATGTCGACGGCGCACTTGGGCTATGGCTCGCCGCCGCGCCCGCACAGGCACACCTGGTTCGTGGGCTTGCCAGTGCTGATTCGTGGGCGACCGACGCCCATAAGTGGCTGAATGTGCCCTACGACAGCGGCCTGGTGATCTGCCGTCGCCCGGAACATCTGCGTGCGGCGATGTCGGTCAGCGCCGCCTATCTGGAACAGCAGGACGTGCGCGGCGAGCCATACCATTACACGCCCGAGATGTCGCGGCGCGCCCGCGGTGTCGAGATCTGGGCAGCGCTGCGCTCACTCGGGCGAACAGGCCTGGCCGATTTGATCGAGCGCAACTGTGGCTACGCAACACATTTTGCCGCCAAGTTGCGTGGGGCTGGCTACCAAGTGCTAAACGAGGTGGTGAGCAACCAGGTGCTGGTTTCATTCGGCGATGCCGACACCACGCGGCAGGTGATTGCGGCGATCCAGGCCGAAGGTACCTGCTGGTGTGGCGGCACAGTCTGGCATGGACAGGCAGCCATGCGGATCAGCGTTTCCTCGTGGGCGACGACCGAAGAAGATGTCGAGCGCAGCTTGGCGGCAATGCTGCGGAATGCCGCAAAGTTTCAATCAGGCCGACAATGACATACAGTTTGACAGTTCGTGCAACGCGAGGGATACGTGCCGCCCACTCACCACACGCCACCATTTCGCCGCTGCACGTTTGCAACCAAGACAAGCGCTTGCAGCCACTATATCGAAAGGGGTAGAAATGCGAACCTATCGCATGCTATTCGTCGGATTACTTGTGGTCGCAAACTATTTCCTCAGCACGCTTGCCACACCGGCAGCAGCGCGCACGGCGGGTATCGTAGCACCCAGCGTACCTGCTGACGTATTCACCTGCGTCGGCACTGTGGGGGCTGCTACGATTGATGGAGTCGTGCGTAGCCCTGGCGACGTTGGCGTGCAAGGCGTGACGGTCGAGTTACACAGCCTCAGCGGCACCCGCGCTAAAGCGGTTTCGACTAATGCTGCAGGTGCTTATGCCTTCACTGGTGTGCGCGATGGCAGCTACCTTATACGCTTCAACCCGCAGTATGCCACTGGCGCACTGCTCGACGAATGGTACGATAACAAGGCCGATCAGGCGAGTGCCACACCAGTGGTTGTGGGTAAGGGCAGGGGTGCCAGCTGTATCAACGCAACCCTCGCAGCCGGCACACAGATCAGTGGGCGCGTAACGGCCAGCGACAGCGCCGCTGCACTGCAAAGTGTCAACGTACTGGTCTACGATGCAGCAGGCAAACACGTTGCTTCGGGCTATACCGACGTGAGCGGCAACTACAGTACGTCACCGGGGCTGCGTACCGGCATCTACCGGGTCTATTTCGCTTCGCCCATTGGCAAACCCTATCTCGCCGAGTACTACACCGATAAAGCCGACCTTGCCACCGCCGATTTGGTGGTGGTTACGGCACCGGCTGCCAGCACCGGCGTCGATGCCGTGCTCGCACCAGCCGCACGCATCAGTGGCCGTGTGACCGATGCCGTGACCGGTGCAGGTTTGCCAGACGTTTACGTGGCGATAGACGGCTATAGTGTCTACACCGACGCAAACGGCTATTACACCAGCACCGCTGGCCTCGCCAGCGGCAGTTATGAGGTCAGGTTTGGCCCGATTTCCAATGATTCCGATTACATTGAGCAGCGCAAAAGCGCCACCCTCACCGCGCCAAATCTGCTAGCTGGGGTGAATGCGGCGATGGAAAAAGGTGGGCGAATCACCGGGCGCGTTACGGATAGCGATGGAAACCCACTCAAAGACATCTCCGTGTTTGTGGGCGACGAAACCAATGGTGTGTATCAGAGATACGTCTCCACCGACGCAGCGGGGGTTTACACCGCTCGCGGGCTGCCAACCACCAACTACATCGTACATTTCCGGCCTTCGCAGTACGTCGAAGAGTATTATAACGACAAGCCCGACCGCCAAGCGGCCGATCTCGTGGCGGTTACCGCGCCCAACACATCCAGCGGGATTGACGCCGTGCTCGCCAAGGGTGGCGCGATTCTTGGGCGGGTAACGGCTGCCGACACCGGCGCGGGCCTCGATGATGTTTCGATTGAGGTGTATGATATCAGTGGCGACTATGTCGAGACGGCCAACACCACTGCCACCGGCTACTACACAACTAGTACGGCGCTACCGGCGGGCAGCTACCGGGTCAAGTTCACTCCCAAGGATAGTGGTGCCGCCTTCGGCTATACGCCACAGTTTTACAACAACAAGGCTGCCTTCGCGGCGGCTGATGTCGTTACAATCATCCCACCGAATACCGCTACCAACATCGACGCCGCGCTGCAACCAGGCAGCAGCATTAGCGGTCGCGTGACAGGTGTGGCCGGGGCGGCAATCGAAAGCGTGAATGTGCAGGTGTACGACAGCGCAGGCGAGCGGGTGGCCAAGGGCCGAACCAACACCGTCGGCAGCTATGTCACCTTGCCCGCGCTATCAACCGGCACCTATCGGATCGGGTTCTTCCCAAGCAGCGTCGATCCTGGGCGCTACCTTGATGAGTATTACAACGACAAAACAGCCTTGGCACTCTCCGACCCGATCAATGTCGTTGCGCCAGATGGAATCACCGGCATCGACGCGGTGCTGGCGCAAGGTGGGGCGATCTCGGGCCGGGTGACTGCCGCTGACACCGGTGCAGGTCTTTCAAATGTGTTGGTGTCGGTCTACAACGCAGCCGGTGAACCGTTCGCGTATGGTTACACGGATGCCTCGGGCGCATATACCACGTCGGCGCTGCCAAGTGGTACGTACCGGATGCGCTTCGTACCGCAGGGTAGTGGGGGAGGCAATCTGACCAAGACCACGTCGGCGCTGCCAAGTGGTACGTACGGGGTGCGCTCCGACCAGCAGAGTAGTGAAGGAGGCTATCTGAGCGAATACTCCGGCGACGCAGTAACGCTTGAATCCGCAGCCGCCGTTGTGGTCACTGCGCCGAATGTCACCTCAATCGACGCAGCACTTGCCAAAGGCGCAACGATTGCCGGTCGCGTGACCGCCGCCGATACCGGCACGGCGCTGAAAGATGTGTATGTGACCGTGTACGACAGCAGCGGTGAAGAAGTCGCATTCGCTTCAACCAAGGCGGATGGCAGCTATAACATCGGCAACGGCCTCCATCCCGGCGCGTACCGGCTGCAATTCCGTTCGGACAACAGCGCTTCGAGCTACGCGATGGAATTTTATAACGACAAAGCCACGCTGGCTGAAGCGGACGCCGTTCTTGTCACCAGCACCACCAATGTTAACGGTATTGATGCGGCACTCGCCAAAGGCAGCCGGATCAGTGGACCGGTGACCGATGCAAACACTAGTGCAGGTCTGTCAAGAATACAGATCACTGTGTATGCGAGCAACGGCAGCCAGGTAGCCAAGGGCTACACCGGCCCAACCGGTGGGTATGTGACCGAGCCTGCCCTGGCAAGCGGCAGCTACCGGGTTGGCTTCAAACCGTATGGTTATGGCGATTATATCGGCGAATTCTACAACGACAAGCCCACCCTTGCCGCTGCCGAAGCGCTGCAACTCACTGCGCCTACCAACCGCACCGGCGTAGATGCGGCGCTGGTGAAAGGCGGGCAGATTACCGGGCAAGTGTTTACTGGTGCAACAACCAACGCGGCTGGAACAGTCGGGCAACCGGGCGTCGCTGTAACAGTCTACAATAGTGCGGGGTTGGCGGTTGCCACCGGCGAAACCAATGGGTTAGGCGTGTACACGACACGGCCTGGGCTACCAAACGGCAGCTATCGTATCAGCTTCGCGCCGCCCAACCACATGGACTACCAGCCGACGTTTTATCGCGGTAAGCTGACCTTGGCGACGGCAGACCCGGTGGAGATCAGCGCGCCAGGAACCCGCAGCGGCATCAACGACACGGTGTTGCCGCTGCGTGCCGCGTTCCTGCCGCTAACGCTACGGTAACGGCGAAACGGATTGTTGGGTCGGGGCAGGGGTGAAACCTGCCCCGACCGCCCAATGTTGTGCTGCGCGCCTGCGGGCAGGCGACCCAACCCACTGGGCAAACAAATGCCACCTGGGCCGCCGCCACCAGCGAAGCACAACTTGAACGCCATTGCTCGATACGTTTGTCCAGATTCCATATGGGCAAATCAACACCATCTCGAATGATCCAATCGATGCGCCACCGCTCCACTTTTATAGCTCCCAGGGGTTGAACAGGATCGATTCATTTTTGAATGGAGAAATTGCTCAATGACTACCATTGTACAAAGGGGCTATGTGCCAATGCTTGCGCTATGTTTCGTACTCACCGCCTGTGGCAGTGGTGCAAACACCGCTCCGACCAGTGCGGCACGTGCAACCCAAGCAGCCAGCACCACGCCAACCGCTGACACCAGCAGTGCAAGCGCCACCAGCGTGCCGGTTGCTACGAGACCGGCTCCCACCGATATGCCCGCAAGCACAAGTGCCCCCGCTGCGGCAAGCGGCGAGGGCCTGCTGATCGCAGTTGGCGGCAGTATCGATCTGCCACTCGTCAGCGTGCTAACCAAGGATGGCTGGAAAGCGCCCGCTAACCTTGACCTTGGGCTTTGTCTCAGCCACGGCAATGCATTTATGGATTCCACGGGTGGGCTCTGGGCGATATGTACCAATGCATTCAAATCAACCGATAACGGCACGACTTGGCAACAGGTCAACGTTCCATTCAGCAAAGAATATGCACAGATCGAGGTTGCCGCACTGGATGCAAAAGACCAAGTTTGGTTTGCCAGCACGGAAGAAGTCATCGTCCTGAATGCGAAGGATGGAACAAAGGTAGCTGCGTATACCGCCACCGACACCACCAAAGAAACCAACTTCCCGCACGAGGCAATGACGGTCACAAAGGATGGTGTCCTGTGGCTAGGTGGATTGAACACGGAAGGCAGTGCGCTGGTTGCCTTTGATGGCACAACTTGGACAAGCTACGGGTCGCCAGAAACCATGGGTGTGGACAGCTATGTGACGCCAAACAGTTTCTTTAGCAACGGGCAGGGTACGCTACACATTGTGGCTGGGTCAGCAATCTACCGCGTAGAAGGCAAAAAGCTCCAGAAAGTTGCTGGTCTCGATGCGGGGGTGTCATCTGTGCGGCAGGTAGCGCAGGCAACCAATGGCGATCTGGCGATGGCGACAGCGAGCGGGCTTGCACGCTTCAGCAACAATACAACCACATTCGTGAAGCGTGCGGATGGGTTGCCAAGCAACACCGTCAACAGTGTCGCACTTGACACCCTTGGACGAACCTGGGTTGCTACCGCCTACGGCATTGCGCTTCAGAACGGTGACACGTGGCAGACCGCGCTACCGAGCACATCCGGCCTTGGGCCATCGCGCGTGGAGCGGCTGTTCGTTATTGGTGCGCCAAACCTGCCGCCCTCCGCAGCGACGTTGAAAACGACAACGATCAGTGGGAGCGCGACCGAAAACAATAAGCCACTAGCAAAGACAAAGGTACAATTGTGCAGCGAAACACCAAGCTTGTTTGCTTTGGAAAGCCCGTGCGAAACATACGAACTTCAACAGATCGTCGAAACTGATGCTGACGGGCGCTTCACCTTCACAAACGTGCCGTTGGCAACCTACGGGATTGCTGCTGTTGCTGGCAGCGGCAAATGGGTCATCTTTTTGAGCGACATTGACGGGCGTGCAGACGAGACGGTGGATATAGGTGCGGTGGATTTGACCGAACGCAAGTGATGTACCCACTTTTTGGACATCGATGATAGTTTGAGCTTGAGTAAGTTGAGCCTGAAGGTAGGCGTTGTCGCGCCGGAGTCGGGCAAGTTCGTTGTGAAGCGGATTGCACGGTTGATGTTTGGGGCCAGGTGACTTTTGTTCAAGCGCGGTTTCTCCTTGTGCCAGGCGCTGCCGCCATTGCTACGCAACCCCCATATCCAACAGGCGACGCAAAGCTTCGCCGCTCTAGAGAAGGCGGTGCGAGGCACTGCCGCAACATCTTGAGCAGGCCACAGCACAGGCCCGCGCTATGCCGACGCAGCGCGTTCTTTTGCGATTGTACAAAATACCGTGCAATCATCGCCACACGCGATGATTGCACGGTATGCTGTGCGGGCAGTTCACGTACTACCGGGATGACGTTGAAATCAATGGTTATGGTGTTGTCCCGGTAGTACGTGAACCGTCCGCCACGTCCACGCTGCATACATTACATTCCTACAATCGACACGGTGTAATCGTGGCTGACGCCATGCCCATCCTCGCCTACCATATCATCGTGAGCGAACAGCACGACAACCAGCAGCACGATTTTCATCTCTTTCACGGCCTCAGCATACTGCTGAGGCCGTTGCCGTGCGTGGCGTGTGTATCCGTTGACGCATCGCCTCGACGCATCGCCTACCATATTACTGTGGGCGATTAGTTTGGAAAGTGCTGTTCAAGAAGCATACGTATCTCATCAACCATCTTCACGCCCCGTTGCGCACAGGTGGCTTTGATGCGGCGATGTAAGCTCTCTGGCAGATCAAGAGTAAGCCGCCTGGTCACTTCAGGCATTATTGGTTCTTCGGCAGTACGAGTTTCAACCCATTGATCGGCTGGTGCTACCGCTGGCTTGGGTGCTGGCTTCGCGCCAAAAGAAACTTTCTTGTTATTCATTGTAGCCCCTGCTGCCCGCGAAGCGTGATGAGTTCATCGGCCAACCGATTGATTTCTTTGCTCGCCGCGCTCTGTGGCGCAACCTCAAGCACCGTACTTCCCTGTGCAGCACTTTCAGGCCTGTTGCGAGCATTTTTGTAATTTACAACGATAAACGGAAACAGGTGCATTTAGCAGCATTTTGGAGGTGGAACGTTTAGAGAACTTTGTAGCTTCCGTAGTTCTCCGCCAAGTTTTGGCGTCAAACTTGTCCCCAAATAGTC
>JACMIM010000463.1 GCA_014381165.1 Roseiflexaceae bacterium | reverse complement strand
CGTCTATGCTTGCACAAGGCGGCGTCTGCCACGGCCACCGGATGAATCCGGCGTCTGATAGGCCAAAACGCGCTGAAACGCGTTCGAGACCTCACCGGAGGTGATTCTACATCTGCCTTATAGTGAATACACTTGCTTGACTTCTCGTTAATGCCTGGTATTATGATACTGTGTTATGCACAAATACGCATTATCAGCATAAGTATACACATGATTCACCCTGCATCAGAAGAATTTGACATTCAACGCACTATCGGTCGTGGCGAGGTTCTCGCGCGTCTTCGTGCGTTAGCAGACGACACGCGATTAGCCATGTTAGCGCTGTTAACGCAGCGTGGTGAACTCACAGCGAAGGAGATCATGGGCGAGCTAGAGCTCAGTCAACCGATGGCGTCGCGTCACTTGAAGTACCTTCACAGCACGGGCTATGTTCTTGAACGGCGGCTTACCGGTGCAACCAAAGCCTACTCTGTGGTGCCGCTAAACGTCGCAACGACGCTACAGGCGGTTGAGCAACTACTGGCCGTGTCGACGCCGAACAAGCGAGACATACGACCAGCACAACGTACTGATGTTGAGCGGTTCACAGACGCACAAGGTAGGATCACCGTATGGCCGACGAAACAGCGCGATAAACAATACGTGCTGGAATATCTCGTCAAGCAGTTCGAGCCTGACCGCGTGTACTCTGAGCGCGAGGTGAATGATTTGCTGACCGAGTGGCATACCTTTGCGGATCCCGTCAGCCTGCGGCGCGCCCTGTATGAGTATGGTTTACTGAACCGAGAACGGGATGGTTCGCGCTACTGGGTGGTAAAACATGCGGTGGCAATTCCACCACGTCCAACCATCGAACTGCGTGCTGGTGGTGAAGAACCGTCGGCGTAAGGTCGCTCAATGCGTCACAACGGAATTACATCTCGCCAAGGAGGACAACAATGCACGCCCTACACCAAGGATGGCTGCCCGTAGATGGTGGACACCTGTATTATGAGACGGTTGGCACCGGATCAGCGCTCGTGTTCGTCCACGCGGGTATCGCCGATTGCCGCATGTGGGATGCACAGTTCCATGTCTTTGCCCAACACGGTCATGTGGTGCGGTATGACATACGTGGCTATGGGCAATCTACTTTTAGCGACACACCGTTCGCCCACCGCACCGATCTGCTGGCGTTGCTCAGTCAGCTCAATATCGACCAAGCAACGCTGCTCGGTGTGTCGCTTGGTGGCAACATTGTACTCGAAACGGCGCTGATTGCACCAGCGCGGGTGAAGACACTTATTGTCGCAACGAGTGCGCCGGGTGGCTACCAGTTCACCGGGAACCCTCCGCCGAAGTGGTCAGCACGCGCGGTGGCCCAGGAAGCTGGTGATTGGGAGTTGGCTGCTGAATTAGATGTGCAACTATGGTTGGATGGCCCACGCCGGACTCCAGGTCAGGTAGACGCACATCTGCGTGACACTGTACGGGAAATGGACTGTATCGCGCTACAGCGTGCAGCTGAACGTGACTATCTCCTTCAGCCATTTGAACCGCCGACCATCGAGCGCTTGAGAGATATCAATGTACCAACACTGGTTATTGCAGGCGAACTCGATGAGCCAAACATACTTGCAGCATGTCACGTACTGAGCGAACGTATTCCCAAGGCACAGTTGATGACCATGCAAGGCACCGCACATCTCCCTAATATGGAGCAGCCTGATACATTCAACCGGATCGTGCTGGACTTCCTCCAGACGATATAAATACGCCGTCCGATTAAAAAAATGAGTAGGAGTTATTTTCTTGCGGCCTACAGCCCAATGTAGAGAGGATGGCATAGACGCTCTGCGTCGCTCCAACGCGCTTTAGCGTGTTTTACATTGTTAATAGTGGGCTTCCAGCCCACGCACAGTCGGGGCGGGCACGAGACCCACTCCTATTCCTCGCCCCTGGCGCGCTTGCGGGCTGCTTCCTGGGCCAAGCGCAGCCGCTCGAGTTCAGCGGCGCGCTTGGTGGGGGGGCGCTCAGGCTTGGTGACAGCAGCTGGGCCTTCCACCAAAATCACAGGGTGCGCCACAGCTGGCAGGCTCGCCTTGACGCGCGGCGCACGGCCAAGAGGCATAAGCATTCGTCCACCAAATACTCGGCGCACAGCAATGTCCACTGGCAGCAGCAGCAGCGCCAACAGCAGCAGCGGCAGCGCGATCTCACTCACGCTGCCCCGGCTGTTCAGATTAGGTTCAAAGGCTTGCTGAGGCTGAATGCTCCCGCGCCCACCACTTAGGCGCGCCAGCTCGATCAGCAGCGCCGGGTTGGCCCCTTGCGTGCGATACTCGGCGCTTTGCGGCACCACCGCGCCCGCCGTGGCCGCACCAGCCAGCTGGCCCTGCGCATCCTCGGCCAGCAGCTGCACCAGGTAGGCTCCCGGCGGCGCATCAGTCACGGCAGCGCGGTACTCGCCTGGTCCAGTCTCGCGCAGCACTACTTCGACACTGACGCCATCGCCACGCAGCAGCTGTCCCCGTACTGAAAGGCCAGCACGCATGCGCCCTTCGCCATCTCGCGCCTGTGCGCCAAGCACCAGCTGGCCGTTGATTGTCTCGGCCTGCACTGCAAGCGTCTGCGCGTCCGGCGCAGGCAGCAGCCAGGTAACCATGCGCGCGGCAAAGGGCGCAAAGCCATCCCAGGTCACCCAGTCCTCGGCCCACTGCCCGCGCATGTCGCTGGTCCAGGCCACCGCGTGACCAAGCCCGTGCTGCCAGGCCGCCAACACCGGCTCACCGCGCGGTGTCGCCAGCAGCACCTGCGCTGTCTGCTTCGAACTGGTGACGACATGGCCCCGTAAATCGGGAGCGCCCTCCAGGCCGCGCAGAATCGGGTGATTGGCCACCTGCACCGGTGTAAACTGCTCCTCGACGATATAGGGGCGAATGACCGCCTGAGCTTCGTCGGTCATAATCGCTGGTATTTCGGCGGCCTGCTGGGTCAGAAAGAAGCGCCCCCCGCCGCTGGCCACGGTCTCGCGCAGAAATTGCACGTCCTTGCCATCGCCGATCGCTATTGATGTCGTGGTGACATTGGCCTCGCGCAGCCGCTGCACGATCGCTAGCGCGCCTTCCTGCTGCACCGTGTCGTCACCATCGGTAATGGTGATCAGGTGACGCACCGGCTTGTCACTTTTGTTCAAAAAGCGCTCGGCCTCGATCAGTCCGTCATGAATATTAATACCGCCGCCGCCCAACTCGATCCGCCGCACCCCAGCATATACGTCCTCGCGCCGACTGCCCGGCACCGGCCCAACGATTCGACTCGACGCTGAGTCGAACGGAATCACCGTTATGTCATCTTCATCGCGCATCAGGCGGGCGATCTCGGATGCGCCGCTAGCCGCCAGCTCCAGCTTGGTGCGCCCGCCCTCTTCCACGCCCATGCTGCCAGAGATGTCGATCAGCACCACAATGCTGGCCGGTGGCAGCCGGTACTCGGTGGGAATATCCATGGCGACTGGCAGCACCTGCTCGATCGGCGTATCGCGCCAACCGCCTGCGCCGAACGACTGAGGGCCACCAACCATCAGCAGGCCACGCCCGAGATCGTGAACATAGGCCGCCAGCGCCGCCTGGGTGCGCGCTGGCACTGCGCGCGCCGACACGTCGACCAACGCCACTGCGTCATACGCGCTCAACCCGCCGATGCTGCCGGGCAGTCCAGACGGCTCGACCAGCTCGATGTCGATTGCTGCGGCTTGGAGCGCGCCGCCCAAATTTGCCGCCGCGCCCGGCGAACCCGCCACCAGCAGCACGCGCGGGCGGCCACTGACGAAGCTGTAGGCCTCGGCGGCATTGTTGATCGTCCGCGAGTCATTCGTCGTTTCAATTCGGGCGGTGTAACGGTTGAAAGCCTGTTGCGGCTCTGGCAGCGGCAGTTCCAGGTCGAGCGGCGCAACGGTCAAATCAAGCGGCTGGTCGGCGATCACCTGACCGCCCGGCCCCTCGACGATCAAACGGCCTGGCTGCGGCTGGCTACTTTCGATCGTCAGCCTCATAATTAGCTGCTGACCAGCACGGGCGGATGCTGGCACGCTGAACTTGCTGATCTGCGCATCGGGGCCATCGGCCAGGCCGTTCAGCGGCACAATGTCGATCGGGATGCCACGCGCCGCCGCCGTGCGCGCCGCTGCTTCAGCCTCGCCACTGTTCTGGCCACCGTCCGAAAGCAGCACCAGCCGCTGATGGCCCTCGTTTGGCAGCACAGCCAGGCCCAACTGAAGCGCCGCCTCGATATTCGTCACACTGCCGGTCGGCAGGGCAGCCACCTGCCCAAGCGTCGTTTCCGCCGAGGGAGCGCGCTCGACCAGGGCGTCGCGCCCAAACACAACCAAGCCCGCCCGATCGTCGGCGGGCATCGCAGCCAGTGCCTGCTGAATAAAGCCCTCGGCCTGCGCCCGCTGCGAAAGCGCCACCGAGTCGGAGCCATCGAGCAGAAACATCGTGGTGGTCGCACCGATCGCGCGGACGATCTGTGCGCCAGCCAGCGCCAGCACCAGGCCCGCCACAATCAGCGTGCGTAGCGTCAGGCTGGCCCAGAAGCGGGCCCGACCGATCCGGCGCGGGCCAAGCAGCGCCAGCGCCCAGAACAGCGGCAGCAGGAGCAGCAGCCAAAGTAAATTAGGGTGGATGAAAGTAAGAAGCATGATGTGACAAGATGACAAGGTGACAAGGTGACAAGGTGACAAGGTGACAAGGTGACAAGATGACCGGGTTTGGTCGGCTTGTCACCTTACCTTGTCACCTTGTCATTTCATTGCTGGTAGCCCGCTGGATGGGTCGAGTGCCACTGCCAAGACGATTCGACGATTTCGGCCAGCCCGTGCTGCGCGTGCCAGCCCAACAGGCTGGCGGCCTTGCGCGTGTCGGCCCAGACGCCCACTGGGTCGCCGGCCCGTCGCTCTGCATATTCGACCGGCACGCTGCGACCACTTACCCGCTCGGCCTCGCGCAGTACTTCCAGCACCGAAACGCCTTTTCCAGAGCCAAGGTTGAACACCTCAAGGCCCACATCCAAGTTCAGGAACTCCAGCGCCTTGATATGCGCCTCGGCCAGATCGATCACATGAACGTAGTCGCGAATGCAGGTGCCATCTGGCGTCGGGTAGTCAGTGCCATAGACCTTTAGCGCTGGCCCGCTGCCAAGAATCGCCCGCATCACCACCGGAATCAGGTTTTCGCTTTTTGCCGAGGCCTCACCCATCTGCCCATCACGCGCAGCCCCAGCCACATTGTAGTAGCGCAGGCTGGCCGCCTTTAAATCACCACTGTGGCCAAGCCAGCGCAGCATATGTTCGACCTGTAGCTTGCTTTCGCCATACGGGCTTTCCGGCCTGGTCGGGTGAGCCTCATCGACCGGCGTGTAGTCGGGCGTGCCATAGACTGCTGCGGTGGACGAAAACACGAATTGGCGCACGCCCGCCCGGCGCATTGCCGCGAGCAACGCTAGTGTGCCACCGAGATTGTTCTCGAAGTAGCGCAGCGGGTTGGCAACCGATTCGCCCACAGCTTTGTAGGCCGCAAAGTGCATCACCGCATCGATTGGCTGGCTGCTAAACACCCGGTCGAGCAACGCTATGTCGCGCAGGTCGCCCGCGATCAGCGGCGCATCGCCCAGCGCGGCGCGAAAGCCGCGCTCCAGCGAATCGATCACGGTCACCTGGTAGCCGCGCTCGCGGAGCAGCCGCACCGTGATCGAGCCGATGTAGCCTGCACCACCCGTCACAAGAATGTGTGTCATGCACGCCTTTCGTGTTGCCTGCTGCGGCTCGTGTGTGTAGACCCATCCCACACTAGCCCGGCGCTTCAGCGTCGGGTCTGCTTCAGCGCCGGGTATACGTGTGCTATGCCGCCCGCCGCCGCAGCCGATCGCGCAGAAAGGCCAGGCCATTGCGCTGATACACAAGCCACTCGATCACCAGCACGGCCAGCGCCGCCGCCGCTAGCCAGCGCCAGATTTCTTGGCGACCTACCCGATTCTGATCGCTGGTCTCGGCCTGCTGAAGGCCGCTGGCCTGGGTTACGGCTAGCTCGGCCCTAGGCTGAATTTTCGATTCGTCGGCAGAAAACAGGTTCACGGCGTAGCGCGTCCGCCCGACCAGCTCGTTGCCTTGGAACTGCTCGACGATGTACGGCCCAAGCGCGCCAGTATCGACAAACAGGGCCTTGCCTGCTTCAAGCGTAGCCGCGACAATTTCACCACTGGGCTTAGTTATACGAACCTCTGTGATGCTGGCGTCAATTTGCACTTCCAGAACTTCACCCGGAATCAACTGGAATGCATCCGCACCGCTGCCCGGCACCAGGTAGTTAGCAATATTCGAGATCAGCAGCGGAAAGGCGATCTGAAGCGGTAGGTCGGAGTTGTGAATGTCGAAGGTCAGCACGACCACGCGGCGGCCATCGCGCTCGCCGGCAAGCAGCACCGGCCCGCCATCACCTTCGACCACTGTGCGCGCCCAACTGCCGGGCGCGACCGTCACCGCGCGGCGCACGCTCACATCGCTCAAGCTGACACCGCGTAGCAGCGGCTCCTCGCCAGCAGCTGGGCGCAACGCTGGAAACTCCACCTCACCCGTCACCGAGAAGAACTCAGTCGAGCGCGGCGGGGCGATAAAGAACAAGTTGCCCGGCGGCAGCTCAACCGGCACTACACCATCCAGAATCGTCATCGGCACCTGCGCCGCCGTTTCGGTAAACGTCGAAGTCGAAGTCGGCACCGTGGTGATTTGAAAATTTGCTGGTGATAGTGCCAGCGCCGTTTCTAAAAAGCGGTTGCCGCCGCCAACGATCCGCACTTGCGTGTTATCGCCAGCGTTGCTGACCGCCCAAGCCTGATCGTCCAGCGGCAGTGCGTCGCCAGTGCTCTCGTCCAGCCGGGCCTCGACCACGCGCACCTGGGCTGGAATCTCGATCGTCTTCGAATCGGCCTGGCCTGGCCCAAGCGTCAGGTTGTATGCGTTAAACAGCGCGCCATCCAGATAAATATCCATGCGTCTGGTTGATTCGGCGTTGCCATAGTTTGTAGCCTGGGCAAACAGCGTTTGGCCGGCGGCGCTTGGCTGAAGATTCAGCGCGCTGACCGCAATATTGGCGTCCTGGAGGCCAATCGGGAAGTAGCGCACGGTCGCAGGAACTTGCAGATCAGTCGGCACCGTCACATTACCGTCAGAGATAATCGCCACTTCGCTCTCGGCCTCGCGCGAGGTCAGCGCTGCCGCCAGCGTCAGCGCCGGCGAAAGATCGCTGCCGCCAAAGCGCACCTCGATACCATTGATCGCATCGCGCAGCTGGCGGCGGTCGGTGGTCGAGGCGGCAGGCACTTCCATCTGGCCGCCAGCGGCAATCACGGTGGCTCTACCGCCATCGGGCAGCTGGTCGACCAGCGCGATCGCCTGGGATTTCGCGGCGGCCAGGCGAGTTTGGCCCACGTCGGTCGCGCCCATGCTGGCCGAGCGGTCGATAATCACAATCAGGTTGCGCCCGGCGATGCCGGCGGTGCGAAAGAACGGACGGGCCAGCGCCAGCACAAGCAGTGCCAGGATCAGCAACTGGAGCAGCAGCAGCCAGTTACGGCGCAGCCGTTGCCAGGGCGCATTGGCCTCGACATCGCGCACCATCTTCTGCCACAGGAATGTGGACGAAACGGTGTGCTGCTCGCGGCGCAGCTTGAGTAAATACATGGCGATGATCAGCGGGCCGACGATCGCCGCGCCCAGCAGGGCTAGGGGAGCAAGAAGCGACATGAAAAGCCTTTATCCAAACAGCCGCGCGCCCAAGCAGGCAAAGCCTGCCAGCAGCGGCGATGTTAATTCATCATTTGTGAACAGCGTGCCCTGGAGGCGCAGCTGCCCACGTTCGCGCCGGTACGTCTCGATCTGCCGCAGCCGCCAATCGGCAATCCAGTACTCCTGGACGCCACGCAGCGAGTACAGCTTCAGCTTAGCCTCGCGGTCGCGGCGCTCGTTTTCACCGCCTGCCGAAAGCACCTCGACCACCAGCTCTGGCGCACCGGTCAAATGCCCTGCCGCGTCGACCGAATTGGCCAGCCGTTCGCTGCTGATCCATACCACATCAGGAATGACCGCGCTATACTCGTCGAACACGACACCAGGACCCAGGATAGCCTGCCCCAATCCACTCATGCGTGACCACGCAGTGAGTTCGAAATAGATCGCCCCACAAACGTCCTGGTGCCGAAAATCAGGCGCGCGCGTCATAAACAGCTCCCCCTCGACAACTTCATAGCGGGTGCCGTCGTCGGGCATCAGGTCGGTGTCTGCGCTCGTCCAACGAATCTGATCAACATCTAGCTCCGCCATAGCCATCTCCTCGTGCGTTCGCTTGTAGAGTCAATAAGAGCTACCGCAGTACGCCGCGCCGTCGCAGAGTTGAAAGCACGAACTCTTCGACCGGGCTGGAGGTATCGGCGAACAGATACGTAATCCCACGCCCGCTACAAAACGATTCGATTTCACCACGCCACTGCTGAAGGTTCTGCTCATACCGTCGCAGCGATTCCAAGTCGGCGGTGATCTCGATCGGGTCGCCACCTTCGGCATCGACCAATCGGAAGTCGCCGTCAAGCTGCGGGCGAATCTCCTGGGGCGCAAGCGTGTGGATAAGCGTGATTTCGAACGGGCGCACGGTCAGCGCACGCAACGCCTCTTCCCACTGCGTGTCCATGAGGTCGGAGCACAGAATCAGCGGTCCGGCGTTGCGGGCGGTGCGGGCGTAACGTCGACACGATTCGACGAAACTACCGCCGCGACCAGCTGGCAGCTTCTGCAAAAAATCAAAGAGCGGGATGGCCCCGCGCCGCCCGCGCACGCCTGGCAGCTGCTTGCCGCCCTCGTTGGCAAACGCCGTAACCGTCACCCGATCGAGGCTGGCCAGCGCAATGTAGCCAAGCGCTCCCGCCGTGCGCCGCGCATACTGGAGCTTGTTCGGCTCACCCCAGTCCATCGAGGCAGTGTTATCGATCAGCAGGTGAACAGTCAGCTCTTCCTCGGCGACAAACAATTTAAGGAAGAAGCGCTCCATGCGGGCATACATGTTCCAGTCGATCTGTCGGAAGTCGTCGCCAGAGGTGTAGTGGCGGTAATCCGAGAACTCGACCGAGCTACCGCGTCGCGGGCTGCGCCGTTCGCCCTGCAAATCACCGGCCATTGCCCGTTTCATTAGCAGCGACATCCGGTCAAGCTTGCGGACAAACGCAGCATCGAAAAGTTGTGGTGTCGCTGTTGTCATAAAAAGTTCTCGTTGTGCTTGTTTCTGGCATTGCCAGAAACAAGCACAACCAAGAAGCTATTTTTCCTCAGTCTTGACCGATTCGACGATCTGGCGTACCACATCGTCGGGCGAAACGCCCTCGGCCTGCGCCTCGAAGTTCAGCACCACGCGGTGGCGCAGCGCTGGCAGGGCCGCCAGCTTGAGATCGGCAAAGGCCACATTAAAACGGCCGTCGAGCAGCGCCATGATTTTGCCAGCCAGGATCAGCGCCTGCATGCCGCGCGGGCTGGCCCCATAGCGCACATATTGCCGCGTGATCGGCGCGGCATCGCGGTTATCGGGATGGGTCGCTACGATCAGCCGGGCCGCGTAGCTGAGCACATGGCTGGCGATCGGCACACTGCGCGCCAGGTTCTGCATTTCGACAATCAGCGCAGCATTCGCCACTTTGCGCGGCGCAGTCGGCTTCGTGCCGGTGGTACGGCTGGCGATCTCAACCAGCTCGCTAGCGCTGGGAAATGGCACAAGTATCTTGAAGAAAAATCGGTCGAGCTGGGCCTCCGGCAGTGGATAGGTGCCTTCCATTTCCAGCGGGTTCTGCGTTGCTAGCACAAAGAACGGGTTGGCCAGCCGATGAATAGTCTTGGCGACCGTGACCGTGCGTTCTTGCATCGCCTCCAGCAGCGCACTCTGTGTTTTGGGCGTGGCGCGGTTGATCTCGTCGGCCAGCACCAGGCTGGCGAAGATCGGCCCCGGCTCAAAGCGAAATGCCTTGCGGCCATGGTCGTCCTCGCTGATAAGCGTCGTCCCGACAATGTCGGCCGGCATCAGGTCGGGGGTGAATTGAATGCGCGAAAAAGCGCAATCGATCACATCGGCCATGGTACGCACCAGCGTGGTCTTAGCGAGGCCTGGTACGCCTTCAAGCAGCGCATTGCCACCAGCAATCATCGTGATGAGCGTTTGTGTAATAAGCTGGCGTTGACCAACAATCACCAGGCCCACCTCCGCCTCGATTGCCGCCGCCCGCTGGCGGAACTCCTCGGGCGAAATACGCGGGGCAGTAGGTTGAGCTACAGGCTGCGGCGTTTGCTGTGGTGTAGTCATATCATCTCCTCACGCGCTAGGCGTGACAAACGTGCGGACGGTGAAACTGATTGTCGTTACGAGAAAAACAAACCACGATGTCGCCGTGATCGCAAATGCGATTGCCGTAATCTGCGCGGGGAGCTTGAACCGCTTGACACCCCACACTATTGTCAGGCTACCGGCCACCATCATGAGTACCAAAAAGCTCTCGAATGCAAACATACCCATAGAAAATCGTCCGTTGGCAGCACTGCGAGGTGCGCCGACTAGGCTGGCAAGCGCCGTGGATACACAGCCTGAGGGCACAGCGCACATGGCCGTGCCCAGTCATCATCATTGAGAAAAGCTGGCGCGTGCGTTCAGCGTCCTGGTTCTAGCTGCGAGAAGTAGTCACGCACATAGTCCTTGAGATGCGGTGGAATCGCGCTCTGGTCGAGCGCCTCGCCAGCCGAGCGCTGGTACTCCGGCAGCACCTGCTCATACGGTACCATCGAGTCGTTAGCAACACCAGGAAGATTGCTTTGGCCCTGCTGGGTCTGCGTCTGGCCGTCAGTCCCCTGCTGGCCCTGAACATAGTCGGGGTCGCCCGGCTTAGCGTTGGGGTTGTACGGTTGGTAGACCATGTCGCCCTGCTCGTCGCTGCTGCCAGCGCCACCGCCGCTATCCTGGTTTGGGTCGACATTCGAATCACCACCCTGGCCCTGCTGGCCTTGCTGGCCTTGGCCCTGGCCCTGCTGGCCTTGGCCTTGGCCCTGCTGGCTTTGGCCTTGCCCCTGCTCGCCCTGGCCCTGCTCGCCCTGACCCTGCTGGCCTTGCTGGCCTTGCTCGCCCTGCTGGCCTTGCTCGCCCTGCTGGCCTTGCTCGCCCTGCTGGCCTTGCTCGCCCTGCTGGCCTTGCT
>JACMIM010000058.1 GCA_014381165.1 Roseiflexaceae bacterium | reverse complement strand
GTTGCTGCGCATCTCGCCGCTGTACAAATGGGTCTATGAAACCGCAGCGACCGACTCGTTCGTTTCGATCGAGAAGGCCGAGCGTGTGCTGGGCTACGCGCCCAACTATTCCAATAAGCAGGCCATGGTGCGCAACTACGAATGGTATGTCGAGAACATGGCTACGTTCGAACACGCCAAGGGCGTTTCGCACCGCGTGCCCTGGGATCAGGGCGTGCTAAGGCTGGCGAAGCTGGTGTTTTGAGAAAGCTGAAGATTGTGTAGTAACAGAATTAGGTAGCCTTTAGTGGCGGGTAAAGCCGCCGTTGCAAAAGCCACATCGCTGTCCCCACAGTCCAGCCTAGGTAACATACAAACCAAAATAGGACAGTTACTCCCCAAAGTGGGGCGATAATGGCTTCAACAAGCGGCGGGACGCCGCCCATCATGGTTATAAAACCTCCATAGATCAGGCCCCACACGATAAATAGCAGGAATGGTACGCCCGTGATGGTACTCATCCAGCCGAACTGTGGTGCAGCAGGGATACGTGTTATTCTGCTCAGATGACCAATCAAGAGCAACCACACACCAAGCAGCCCAAGCAATGGCCCACTCACGAATTGGTACGTATTCAGTACATCAAGTGGCAAATGTAGCGCTGTATCATGGACTCCGAAGAGCACGATAATATCGTGCCAAACCGTCCAGAAAAAGAGTGTCAGCACGCCAAGCAGACCGCAAACTAGCGCCAACATGCTTCGCCATGGTCGCAGCGGAGCGTAGATATGATGTAATACCATCATCGTCGGGAAGAGTGCAACTGGTGCTCCCGTCATCATATTCATTGTAAGTTGGCCATTGTGCAGCAGGAAACCGCTCGGCAGCGCTGCTGCAAGCACTAATGCACTGCTCGCAGCAGCGCATCCACCTACGAGGTAGGTCAAGGAGTGCTTGGTTACAAATGGTGTCCGATACACACGAGCTAATGCTCGACCAAGCTCTCGGCTCGCCCCTAACCGTTGAATTACTGTCGCTTGAAACATCGGATTATTCGGGTCTACGCCTGCCTGTTGCGCTGCATCCAGGAGGTGCTGGCGCAGTTCTTGGAGCACGCGCTCGCGCTGCTCCGGGGTAAGGGTACCTAATTGCGCGTCGACATCGTGAAGGAAATGTGTAAATGGTAGCAAGTCGTGCTTAGCCATGCACAAGAACTCCTTTAATTGCAGCCACAAAACTTGTCCAGGTCATTCGGCGAGTTGCCAAGGCTTCAAGTCCGCGCGTGGTTAGCCGGTAGTACCGACGATCCACCCCATCGTTTCGGTGTTGCCAGGAGCTTTCAACCAGTCCGACCCGCTCAAGACGGTGTAGCGCAGGATAAAGCGAGCCTTCTTTCATTTGCAAAACTCCGGTACTTCGCGTATGAATCTCCTTGATTATCTGATAGGCGTACATCGGCTCACGCGCTAACAGCGATAGCAGCACCAGGTCAAGGCTGCCTTTCAGAAGCTCGCGGTAATCATTCATAAGTGACATCACATATCTAATACTTGGCGATTCTAGGTATAGTATAGCAGGAGTCTTCAAGAGATCAAGTTAGGAAAACCTGGTTGTGGGCACGTTGTCGTATTGTGTATGATGCTAGAGAGAATATAGGCGAATCGATCAGGTTAGAATTGTTCTGTGTGCCGTGTGAAAGGATTCTGTTGTGTCTACCGAACGCTTTCTTGTGACAGGCGCGATGGGCTGTATTGGCGTGGGTGGTGCGCAACCTCCCGGCTCTGTGCTATCATAATGTTGGAAAGCATGCTTCGTGGTGAGTACGCAATGACTACTGTACATTGGTTACAGGGCGTCGAATTCGAGTGGGACGAAGATAAAGCTCAAAGTAATAGTGTCAAGCACGGTGTCACATTTTTCGAGGCTGCTGAGGTCTTCTTTGACCCATTTTATCAGACGGGCGAGGCGACACAAACGGAGAGTATCGAACAGCGAGATTTTATTCTTGGCTATTCTGCAACTCTTCGTTTACTGTTAGTCGTAGACACAGAACGTGGTGAGCGGACACGTATCATTTCGGCGCGTCCTGCCACTCGACCTGAAAGGAAAAGTTATGAGTCAAGCTGAAGCGCAAGATACATCCGACGTACAACTTCGTCCACGAGCAACAACCTCGATTCATATTGCTATTCCTACTGATGTAATTGATGAGTTAGAACGTGTAGCTCAGTATCGCGACATGAATATTGACGCGCTACTCAAGTTCTACATCGGTCAGGGCTTACGTCAAAATACCGCAAAGCTGTTCAGCGAACGTGTTCTTGATCTCACCGCAGAAGTGTTAACGCGCCACGGGCAATCACAGGAACAAGTAGCGGTCATCCTGCGCGAGATTCGTGGAGCCGCTACCCCTTAAGGCTCACCAATCGCGCCGCCGTAATCGACGGTGTGGCACAGCGCCGACAGCATGTGGACATGCCAAACGGGTAAGCAATAGCCCGGCGCTTCAGCGCCGGGAAAGCAGGACAATGTCAAGCGAACGTTTTCTTGTTACGGGCGCGATGGGCTGCATTGGCGCGTGGGTGGTGCGCAACCTCGCGCGTGAGGGACTAAATCCGGTGGTGTTCGACCTAGCGACCGATGCGCGCCGATTGAAACAGATCGCCACGCCCGAGGAGTTTGCGCGCGTGCGGCTGGTCGCCGGCGACATCACCGACCTGGCGGCGGTCGAGCAGGCGCTCGACGAACACGAGATCACGCATGTCATCCACCTGGCCGCGTTGCAGGTGCCGTTCTGCCGGGCCAACCCGCCGCTGGGCGCGCGCGTAAATGTGGTCGGCACCGTGAATGTATTCGAGGCAGTGGCCAAACGCAAAGCGCGCATCGAGCGGGTGGTCTATGCCTCGTCGATCGCGGTGTACGACGCAGCAGATGCCGCCGACGGCATGGTGCAGCAAACTACGGTCGGACACCCCACCACGCTCTACGGCGTCTACAAGCAGGCCAACGAGGCGACGGCGCGGGTGTACTGGCTTGACCAGCGCGTGACCAGCATCGGCTTGCGCCCATACACGGTCTATGGCGTTGGGCGCGATCAGGGGCTGACCAGCGCGCCGACCAAAGCCATGTTTGCTGCTGCGGTCGGCCAACCCTACCACATCCCGTTTGGCGGGCGCAGTGTCTACCAGTACACCGCCGACGTAGCGGGCGCCTTTATTGCCGCCGCCCGCGCGCCATTCGAAGGCGCAGACATCTTCAATCTACCTGGCAGCACCGTCAGCATGAGCGAGATCGTGGCCGCGATCGAGGCGACCGTGCCTGAGGTTCACGGGCAGATTACGGTTGGCGCTGCCACGCTGCCTTTCCCCGAGGCGGTCGACGCCGAGCCGACCAGGCGCGCACTGGGCGCGCTGCCAGTTACCCCACTCCACGAGGCCGTCGCCGAGACAGTCGGCCGCTTTCGCACGCTGGTCGCACGCGGCGATCTGGCGGCAGACGCACTGTTAAGCTGAAGAAGATTCGCCACGAAGACACAAAGGCGAAGCATTTTGTAGGAGCTTCGTGCCTTTGTGTCTTCGTAGCAAAAAGAGTGGAAATCACCCTAGAATGCGCATTGCAAAGCGCAGCATCAGCTCCTGGTGCGCGATCGACTGCTCGACGACATAGGAGCCGTGGCCTGCCTCGAACCATTCTACCTCGATCTGTTTGCCAAGCTGGCGCAGCCGCTGCTCATACTTGCGCATCGGGCGAGCCGGGCAGCGCGTGTCGTTGCTGCCCTGAATAACCAGCACCGGTGCGCTGACGTGCTCGGCGTAGGTGATCGGCGAGGCGGCGGCGTAGGCGTCTGGCTTCTCGTCGGGCGTGCCGCCGAAAATGGCAACCTGATAGCCTTTGAGCGTTTCGGCGCTATCCTCGTACTGCATCGCCCAATCGGCGATCGCAATGCCGGCCATGCCGCCCGCCCACAGATCGGGACGTTTGCCGAGCGCCTGAAGCGTGAGATACCCACCATACGACCAGCCCGTTAGCAGGATTTGTGCGGGGTCGGCCACACCCTCGCGCAGCAGGAAATCACGGGCCGCCACCATGTCGTCGATCTCCCAGTGGCCTAGGTCGCCCCAGATGCTTTGCTCGAACTCGCGCCCGAAGGTGGTCGAGCCACGGTAGTTGATCGTCAGAAACGCAAAGCCGTGGTCGACCCAGGCGTGGCCGCCGGCGTGGTAGACATTGGTCATGGCGAAGGTCGGCCCGCCGTGGGTTTCCAGGATGGTTGGAAAGGGGCCTGGCCCATCCGGCACAGCCAGCCAGCCTTGGATGATCACGCCGCCGGTCGAGGGGAACTGCACCGAGCGCCAGGACGGCGAGGGCGGCACATCGCCTGCTGCCAGTATCACTCGGCTTCCGCTGCCCAGCGCAATCACCTGAGGCGGGTGGGCCGAACTCTGCCAATTGGCCCAAATCTCGCCCTGAGGCCCGTAGAACGCGCCAAAGACGGTGCCAGCGGGATGCTCCAGCTGGGTCAGCGTCGCGCTCGCCAGATCGTACCGGTAGAGCTGATGCACGGCCTGCGAGATTTGCAGCAGTAGCACCTGCTCACCGTCGGGCGACCAATCCATGATTTCGACATCGCCGACTAGATCGCCCAGCGCTAGGTCGCTGCGCGCGCCGGTGCGAATGTCCCACAGCAGTGGCCGCTTGACGCCGCCGCGGTTGCTGATTGCCAGCATGCGCAGATCGCCCGCCAGTGGCGAGAACAAATCAGGTTCGACCGTGTAGCCATCGTCTTCGGCGAGCGTGGCGAGCTGCGTGCCACTCACAGCATCGAACGCGATACAGCGGAAGTTGAGGCCGCTGGTACCCTCGGTAGTAGCGACCACGGCGCAGCTGGCATCGGCAGAAAACAGCGGCCCGGTACTAAACGACCGCGATTGGAACAGCAGTTGCGGTACTTGCAGCTCGGCCTGGGCATCTTGGCGTACTGTGTGGATGCGGAAGCCGTGCTGATCGGCGGTGGTAAAACCGACCGCGCGGTCGTCGCGGCTGGTGTTGAAGCTCAGGCTAGCGTAGGGATCCATGCCAGGTGTGATATTCTGCGGCTGCCCGCCCGCAAATGGCACGCGGACATAGCGACCGATCTCATTGCCCTGGGTGTCCTCGAAGTAATACACAAAGCGCCCATCACTGGACAGAAAGCCATTCGGCTTGCCTTCTGGGGTGTGGGTTAGCTGCGTGAGTTGGCCGCTGGTTGTGTTCCATGCGTACAGCTGGGCCACGCCCGATTGGTTGCTGAGCACCATGCCGCGAGCGAGATCGCGTGGGGCAATCTGTCCAGAAAGATTTGTCGCCCGAAAGCGCCGTTTCCAAGACGCGGCTGGCTGGGTATCGATTGAGTTCACGCAGTCTCCTATCCACGAAAAAGATGTAGACGCGGCCAGCCCCCGCGTGTATCGGCCCGCGCGATCGGGTTATGGTTCGCGCAGCGCCAGCATACGCCCGCTGCTGACCTGGGCCAGGCTGTTGGCCGCCGCGTTGTCGCCAAGCGCCAGGGCGCGCACAGCCTCGTGCGGGATGGCCAAGGCCAAAAGCGCTGTCTCGGCTACGACATTGGCGCGCGGTGGGCTGCCATCGACCAGCTCCAGCTCGCCAAAGAACTCCTCGGGGCCAAGCCGGGCCACCACGCGCAATGGCGATGTGCCATTCGCCTGGTCTGAGCGGGCTATGACAGCGGCATGGCCCTGCTTGATCACAAAGAATTGGCCCGACGGCACGCCCTGACGAATAATCACATCGCGTGGCGCGTACTGGCGCACATCCGCCGCCAGCGTGAGCAGGCGCAAGGTTGCGCGGGGCAGCTGGGCGAACATGTGTACGCGCTCAAGCAGGCGCATGGTCTCAACTGAATCGTGAGCGTTTGCGGCATGCGGGGCGGCTTCGCGGATGAGGTCGGCCAGCTCGGCAGCAGGAATAAACAGCAGTTCGGTGTCGACCGAGGTGCGATAGCTCAGGTCGGCTTGCCGACCCTCGACTAGCTCCTCGCCGCCGAGGGCGCTGCCACGGTGCAGCTCCTGGCGCACGGTCGTACCCTGACTCGCTAGCACCTCGCCGGCCTCGATGATCCACAGCCCAGCGGCCTGCTCGCCCGCCCGCAGCAGCTGCGTGCCCGCCCGAACCCGCCGCGCCTGAGCAATATTTGCCAGCGCGGCCAGCTCGGTATCGTCGCACGCCAGCAGGATGTCGACTTCGCGCAGCAGGCGCATGCGGGCCTGGCGCGCGCCGCCGAAGTTCTGCGAGAGCGCGCGT
>JACMIM010000057.1 GCA_014381165.1 Roseiflexaceae bacterium | reverse complement strand
ATCGCGCAGGGCCAGTCCAACCAGGAAATTGCACGCACGCTGGCGATCAGCGAGCGCACGGTTAGCACGCACCTGAGCAATATCTTGGGTAAGCTTGGGCTTTCGCACCGCACGCAGGCTGCGCTGTATGCGCTGCGGATTGGCCTGCCCCGGCGCTGAAGCGCCGGGGCATGGTAAAATGCTGCAATGTACCATGAACTCAATTCGGCGCGGGCGTTTGGCATTGCACTGCTTGCAGTACTGGTTGCGGCATGCGCACCATTTGCTCAGGTTGCCCCTGCTCCAAGCGCTGTCCCCGTTCCAACCGCGCTTGACACGCCTGTCGACCTGCCCGCTGTGGCCGACCAGCCCGCGCCGCAGGTGCTGGCGCGTGGCCTGAAACACCGGCTGTATGGCGAATATGACCAAGCGGCGGGCGATTTTCACGCATTGGCCAACACCTATCCTGATGCCGCCGAGGCCCGCCCGGCCCGCTTCTACCTGGCCGAGAGCTTTGCATTGCGTGGCCGCTGGGCTTCGACTGCCGACGCCATGCGCGCCCTGTTGGCCGATGGCGTACAGGATGCCTGGGCGGGCCGCGCACTGTTCTGGCTGGCGCGCAGCCACGAGGAGGCTGGCGCGCACGCCGAAGCCGTGGCCGCGTACCAAGCGTACCGCGACCTGAACACACCGCTGGCGATCTACGCGACCATGCGCATGGCTGCACAGCAGCGTGCGCTGGACGATCCCGCCGCCACCGAGAGCTACGCCGCTGTCGCCGCGTCAGATATCGCGCGTGGCGAGCGGGCCGGTTCGCACGAAAAGGCGATCGCGCTGCTGCGTCAGGAACAGCCCGCCCGCGCGCTGGAGCTGTACACCGGCCTGCTCGACTTTGTCGAGCGCGATGCCTACCGGGCGCGCGTGTTAGCTGAGGCGGCGGTGCTGGCCCGCGAACAGGGCGCAGCGGATCAGGCCCGGATTTGGGAGCGCGAACTGGTGCAAGAGTACCCGGCCAGCGCCGAGGGACTAGGCGCAGTCGCCATGCTGCTGGCCGACCAGGCTGGTGAGCTAGGGCTTTCTGATGCGGCGGAGGTGTACGAGGCGCATCAGCAATTCGCCGCCGCCCTGCCGCTGCTCGACCAAGCCATCGCAGCGTCCTCCGGCGAGGACGCGCTAGATCTGCGGCGGCGGCGTGCGCTGGCTATTCGCGCCGGCGGCGACTTGGCTGGCGCGCAGGCCGAACTCGATGCCGTCGCCCTTGCAGCACCTGATGCTGAGGCTGGTCGGCAGGCCGCACTTGATGCCATTCAAACCAGGGGCCAGAACGATCAAACCCAGGCCGCGATCGAGGGCTACCGCGCTTTTTCCGAGCGAACCCCCGACGACAGCCGCGCGCCTGAGGCGCTCGACCGGGCCGCGCAGTTGCTCGACCGCCTTGGCGACAGTGAAGGCGCGATGCAGCAGCGGCTGGATTTGGGCCGACGCTTTCCGAGTAGCACGCAAGCTCAAGCCGCGCTCGAACTGGCAGGCTGGCACTTCTACCGCAACGCTCGCCCCGCCGAGGCCCGCGCGGCCTGGGAGCTGCTCGCCGAAGCGACCGATGGCGCAACCGCTGCCCGCGCTACCTTCTGGGCTGGCCGCGTTGCGGGCGAGGCTGGCGATCAGGCGGCCCGCCAATCTCTGCTGGCCCAAGCTGCCGCGCTCGCGCCGGACGCCTACTATGGCGTGCGCGCCGCCGAGTTGCTCGGTTCGCTGCCTGAATCTAGTCAGCCGCTTGACATAAACACTAGCACCGAAGAATGGCAGGCCGCCGACGCCTGGCTGGCCAGCTGGAGCACACCGGTCACGGCGACATCGGCGATCGATCTGGCCCTGGCCCGCGCCCTGGAGCTTGCGTATCTCGGCTTGCATGCGGATGCACTCGCGGAGTGGAACGAGGCGCGCGCGCTTGCCGCTGGCGATGCCGTTGCATTGCTAACGATCGCCCGCCGCGCTAGCGAGGCAGGTGTGCCATACATTGGCATCAAGGCGGCGGAGGACGTGCTGGCACTGGCCCCGCTGGACGCACCGCCCGCGCCGGTAGCGCTGCGTCGGCTGGTCTTCCCCACACCCTACCCCGAGCTTGTCGCGGCGCGCGCGCGCGAGTATAATCTCGACCCACGGGCATTGTACGCGCTGCTGCGTCAGGAAAGCCTGTTCAACCCAAATGCGACATCCTGGGTTGGCGCGCGCGGCCTGGGCCAGGTCATGCCGGAGACTGGCGCGGGCATTGCGGCAGGGTTGGGCATCGAGAACTTTACATCCGACGAGCTGTACAAACCGGCGGTAAGCGTGCGCTTCGGCGCGCACTACATCGGCTACCAACTCCAGGCCATGAACGGCAGTCTCCAAGGCGCGCTTTCGGCCTACAACGGCGGCCCCGGCAATGCCCAACGCTGGGCTGGCGGCACCACCATTGCCGATGCTGAGCTGTTTGTCGAAACAATCGATTACCCAGAAACAGAGCAGTATGTGAAGCTGGTCTATGGCTATTATGGGGCGTACCGGGGCCTGTATAGTGGAAGGTAGCTGGATTGCAGCAATTTTCCCCGCCTTGGAGCGGCCAGCCCGCCTTGGGAAGGCAAGCCCGCCTTGGGAAGGCAAGCCCGCCTTGGTGTGGTGGCACGGCATGGAATGGCAAGCCCGCCTTGGGAAGGCAAGCCCGCCTTGGTGTGGCGGCACGGCATGCCGTGCCCGTACAGGGGCTAGCTGGAAAGGGTCGATAGATGCGAAAATTGCTCGCCTTGGCCATGCTTGCGTTAGCTGGCTGGGCCGCCTGGCAGCAGCGCACCGCCCGCGTAATCGGCGCGCGAGCTACCCAGCTTGATGGCCCGCCCGCCCGCGCCGAAGTCGTGCTGTCCTTCAGCTCGGGGCCGCGCCCGGCCAGCCTGATCGTCGATCTGCACGGCCAGTCAGGCCCTGGCAGCAGCACCATCGCTGGCGACGAGGACATGGCGATGGTGCCGATCAGTGGGCCGCTCGGCTCTCACCACACCATCACCGTCACTGCCTCCAGCCGTATTGGCGGCCGCCTGTTCACAAGAACGTCAACATTTGCCCCAGAGCGCATCCAGAGAAACGATACTTAAGAACCCTCTCTCGGTTCTCTGTTCTCGGTTCTCTGTTCTTTGTTCTTTGTTCTGCGGTTCTGCGGTTCTGCGGTTCTCTGTTCTCTGTTCGGCCTTCGTGGTTATTCGAAAGGATCGTGCCATGCTCCACGGCACTGGCAGCCCCGCCGCCACGCTTGCGCCCGATCAGGTGGCAGGCATTCTCGAGCAAGCCTTTGCGGCGCTGCCACTCGATGGCCAGCGTGTGCTGGTTATTATTCCCGACGCGACCCGCAGCGCACCCATCCCGCTCATGTTCGATCTGCTCTACGCGCGGCTTGGTGCGCAGGTAGCCCGGCTCGATTACCTCATTGCTCTGGGGACTCACGCGCCCATGAGCGAAGCCGCGATCGACCAGTTGGTGGGCTGCGCCGCCGATCAACGCGCCCGCCGCTTTCCTAAATCGGCGGTGCTCAACCACGCCTGGCACGATCCCGACGCGCTGACCCAGATCGGCACGATCGGCGGCGACGAGATGGCCACGCTGACTGGTGGGCTGTGGACAACCGCGACGCCGGTGCGAATCAATCGCATGGCGCACGAATACGACCAGATTATTATCTGCGGGCCAGTCTTTCCGCATGAAGTGGTCGGCTTCTCGGGCGGCGCAAAATATCTGTTTCCGGGCATCGCCGCGCGCGAAATCATCGACACGACCCACTGGATCGGCGCGCTGGTCACGGTGCTCAACTCGATTGGCATCAAGGACACACCCATGCGCCGGGTCATTCACCGCGCCGCCGAGTTCGTCACGACGCCAATAACCCTGCTGGCAATGGTCATGCGCGGCGATGCACTGCACGGGCTGTACACAGGCGATCTGGTCGAGGCTTGGAGTGCGGCAGCCGACCTTTCGGCCCAGCTGAATATTGTGGTCAAGCCGCATCTCTTTCAGCGTGTGCTCTCGCTGCCTTCCACGCGCTACCCTGATCTCTGGACGGCTGCCAAGGCGATGTACAAAACCGAGCCGGTGGTAGCTGATGGCGGCGAGATTATCATCTATGCGCCGCATATCTCTGAGGTTTCCTACAGTCACGGCGCACTGCTGGACGAGGTCGGCTACCATGTGCTGGCGTACTTCACCAAGCAGCCGGGGCGATTTGCCGCCTACCCTGGCGGCGTGCTAGCCCACAGCACGCACGTCAAGGGCGTTGGCAGCTACGATCCGGCCAGCGGCGTCGAGCGCCCACGTATTCAGGTCACACTGGCAACCGCGATTCCTGAAGCGCGCTGCCGCCAGATTAACCTGGGCTACCGCGACCCGCACACGATCGATCCGCAGGACTGGGCTAACCGCGAAGACGAGGGACTGCTGCTGGTCGAGCACGCTGGCGAGGTGCTGTACCGCTGTGCCACCATGCTATACTTGCCAGACACTACCGAAAGGCTGCGGGGGGTATGATGAGCACACATGCCGATGCATATAGCGAAACACATACGATCGTCGATCCCGATGCGGTGCAGCGCGTCCACGATCACGCGCTGACCAGCGAGATGACCACCGATGTCGCCGAGATTTTCAAGGCCATGGCCGATCCTACCCGCGTTCGTATTCTGCACGCGCTTTCGCATGCCGAACTGTGCGTCGGCGATCTATCTGCCGTGCTGGGAATGAAAGAACCCGCTGTCTCGCACCAGCTACGCCTGCTGCGCAGCCTGCGGGTGGTGCGCGCCCGCCGCGATGGCAAGCAGGTCTACTACACGCTCGACGACGACCATGTACGCATGCTGTTCCAGCTTAGCTTGGAGCATGTGGGGCACCGCTAGATTGCAGATCGCAGATTGCAGCCGCGCGCCGCCGGGGGTGATACAATGCACGCAGATGTGTTTTGAGGCCAGGGTTCTGTAGCGATGAAGCATTTGCCCGCCCAGATCGCCACCGCGCTGCTTTTAGCTCGGTTCCTATCGAACAGGGTAGGGCTTCTAGCCAGCGGCAAAAGCTTCGCCGCTACAGGGCGCAACGATGCAACTGCCTGATCACGGCGAAGGATAATTGTCATGAACGATATACGTGTGTTTCACGGGCCAAACGCTGGCTACGTGCTTGAGCTGTATGAGCGCTTCCGCAGCGAACCCAGTTCGGTCGATGCGGCGACACAGGCGTTTTTTGGCCAGTTCTCCCCCGAGGAACTCGAAGGTTTCGCCGAAACCACTAGCTCTGTTTCAGCCCCTGCGGCCAGCGCGGCACTTCCTACGGCTTCTGTGGCCCCGGCGATCGAAGCTGCCCAAGATGTTAGCCGCACGGTTGGCGCGGCCCGCTACATTCGCTACATTCGCGAACTTGGCCATCTCAAAGCGCAGATCGACCCGCTTGGCTCGCCGCCGCCCGGCGACCCCGGCCTTGATCCCGCGAATCACCATGTCGATGATGCACTGCTCGAAGCGCTGCCCGCCAGTATCGTGCGTGGCCCGCTGGTCGAGGGGGCCGACAATGCCAAGGATGCGGTTGCCAAGCTGCTAGAGGCCTACGCCGGCTCGATTGGCTACGAAACCGACCATCTGCACAGCTTCGAGGAGCGCAGTTGGATGCGCGAGGCGATCGAGAGCCATCAGTTCTGGTACGGCTTCGATAGCAGCCGCCGCCACGAGTTGCTGGAACGCCTGACCGAGGTCGAAACCTTCGAGCGCTTTTTGCACACCACCTTTCAAGGCCAGAAGCGCTTCTCGCTTGAAGGCTGCGATATGCTGGTGCCAATGCTCGATTCGATTATTCGCAACGCGGCGCTCAGCGGCAACCACGAGATTGTGATTGGCATGGCCCATCGTGGCCGCCTGAATGTGCTGGCCCACACGCTTGGCAAGTCCTACAGCGCGATTCTGGCCGAATTCCTGCACGCCGCGAGCCGTGGTGAGGGCGGCTCGGCTGGCGGCAAGGGCAATATCGGCTGGGCCGGCGATGTGAAGTACCACCTTGGCGCGCAGCGAGCCTACAAAGATGCTGGTATCGAGGCGATGCCAATCACGCTTGCACCCAACCCCAGCCATCTGGAATTCGTCAACCCGGTTGTGCAGGGCCGCGCGCGCGCCGCCCAGGAGCAGCGCGGCCAGCGTGGTGCGCCTTCCCAGGATGAAAAAGGTTCGCTGGCCGTGCTTATTCACGGCGATGCGGCTTTCCCCGGCCAGGGCGTGGTCGCCGAGACGCTGAACATGTCGCAGTTGCCTGGCTACCGCACCGGCGGCACCATTCATCTTATCACCAACAACCAGATCGGCTTCACCACCGAGCCAGATGACTCGCGTTCGACCCACTACGCCTCCGACCTGGCCAAGGGCTTTGAAGTGCCCATCCTGCATGTGAATGCCGACGATGTGGAGGCCTGCATGGCGGCGGCGCGCATGGCGCACGCCTACCGCAGCAAATTTGGCAAGGACTTTGTGATCGATCTGGTTGGCTACCGGCGCTGGGGCCATAACGAGGGCGACGAGCCTGGGTTCACCCAACCCATGCTGTATGAGAAAATCACCAAGCAGCCCACCGTGCGGCAAATCTACGCGCAAAAGCTGGAGCAGCTTGGCGCGATTGCGGCCGGCGAAGCCGACCGGCTGGTGGCCGCTATGACTGAGCGCCTCCAGCAGGCTCGCCCCGCCGCCGAGCAGGCCGCGTGGGAGGATCGCCGCGTGCCGTCGCCGCCTGCTGGCATCACCCGCCGCACCCAGACCGCCGTTTCCGAGGAAACGCTGCGCGCGCTCAACGCTGCGCTGATGAGTCGGCCCGGCGGCTTTACGATCAACGCACGGCTCGAGCGCACGCTCGACCGGCGGCGCAGCGCGCTCGATCAGGATGGCGCGATCGACTGGGGCCACGCCGAGGCGCTGGCCTTTGCTTCGATCATTGCCGATGGCGTGCCGGTGCGTTTGAGCGGCCAAGACAGCGAGCGCGGCACATTTAGCCACCGCCACCTCGTTCTGCACGATATCAACAGCGGCGCGACCTATAACCCATTGCAAACGCTGCCGCAGGCCCAAGCCTCGTTTGGTGTCTACAATAGCCCGCTGTCCGAGGCGGCCGTGCTGGGGTTTGAGTATGGTTACTCCTCGCACGCGCCCGGCGTGCTGGTGCTGTGGGAGGGCCAGTTTGGCGATTTCGCCAATGGTGCCCAAGTGATCATCGACCAATTCATTGTGTCGGGGCGCGTGAAGTGGGGTCAGCTGCCCGCCCTGGTGCTGCTGCTGCCGCACGGCTATGAAGGCCAGGGGCCGGAACACTCCTCGGCCAAGCTGGAACGCTTTCTTCAGCTCGCCGCCGACGACAACATCCGCGTGGCGAACTGCACCAGCGCCGCCCAGTACTTTCACCTGCTGCGCCGCCAGGCCGCTGTGCT
>JACMIM010000462.1 GCA_014381165.1 Roseiflexaceae bacterium | reverse complement strand
GGTCACGGTTTCGGCGGTGGTGATGGTATGCAGGAGGGTGCTTGGGTCGCTGCGCATGGCGGCGGCAGCGGCGCTGGCCAGGCCGGGGCCGGAAGCCAGATCCTCCCAGGACTGGCGGGTCTGCCAGTCGATGATATGGTGGCCGACCTCGGTGGCCGCGCCCTTGTGGCCAAGCAGCAGCCGGTTATCGCAGATCACGCCGCCGCCGATGCCGGTGCTGATCGTGACATAGACCATGTTGCGGGTGCCTTTGCCGCCGCCGTACAGCCACTCGCCTAGTGCTGCCGCATTCGCATCGTTGCCAAGCTCGACCGGCAGGCCGGTTTGCGCCTCCAGGATTTCGCGCAGCGGTACATCTTTCCAGCCCAGCATGTTCGGCTGGTTGAACACAATGCCTTGGAACGGGTCGATCGGCCCCGGCGAGCCAATGCCGATGCCAGCCAGCGCCCCGCCAGCGGGAAGATAGTCCTGCACTTGGGCCACCAGGCCGACAATCTGGCCGATTACGGCGGCTGGCCCATCGTTCGCGAGCGTTGCCACGCGGATTTCGTGCAGCACCTGGCCGTCCGGCGTGGCAAGCCCGGCGCGCAATTGCGTGCCACCCAGATCGACTCCAATGATGTAGCGCATTGATGGCAACCCCTGGTTAGCGAAAGAACCCTGACAGCATTATATCGCAACCCCAGCGGGTTTGTGAAAAAGAAGCGAGTATTTTCTGGAGTCTACGCTCCAAACCTTGGCGTTGCGCTAACGCATGGCGACAACCTGCGCAGCCCAGTATGAATAACCATTTATCGTGCTGCGCGTGCGTAGCCGCACCAATATCTGCCCACAGGCATGGTAAGCCTTCGAACAATTAGGACGTATGCGATTGACGATTTCGGCCTGCGGCAGCATGGAAAAACTATCTTTTTTGTTTCGTTTTTTGGCGCAAAGCACTAAGAAACGAAACAATGATGCGGTATCTCTTTTCCCGCCATGGGCAAATTGAAAGCTCGTGGGCAACGGCGTACCTGCTAAATGAATGGTAACTGCTCAGGGGAGGCCGCGTTTGCGCGGGTTTGGGGCCTACCGCCCCAACGATTTCTTTGTTTGCTGGTTTTTGATGGCATTGCCATCCAAACCCGGCAAAAGAGAAGTGTTTTTGGCGGGGCTTTGCCCCGCCAAGCCACCCCCTGAGTAATCACAATAAATGTATGGTTATCGCGTGTAACGTTTCGAGCAGGGAATATTTATGCCAGGTAGCTACTATAGAGCAACATAGGTCTCTATCTGAAAGCTGTGTTCACCGGCCGAAGCATTGTGCTTCGGCGTCTTGTGGATGCAATCGCCGTTATTCGCTCCAGCCAGAAGCTAGGACGAAGGAGTCTTCGATGTTCGCAGGTTTTGCACGCATGCTACGCCCCACCTACGCCCGACCCATCCGTATGTTGCTGACCGCGCTCCTTTTGATGCAGCTGATTGTCCCGGCGAGTGCTCAGGCGGCACCACCGGATGACTGTCTGCCGCTGTCGCCGCTGCTGTGCAGTGCGCTGCCTGTTGTGTTGCCCTATAACCTGGCGTTCAATGGAAGTGAAGGCGGCCTGGCCGATAGCACGGGCGACGCGACCGGCTTCACGCTGGTGCAGCCGAGCAGCAATGGCGGCAGCTTTCTGCCTGCAAACCTGAACCTTGATCCGGCGACTGGCCGACTGGCGATTACTACGACCAAGGGCATTCAATTTAAAACGGCTGCGGTAAGCGGCAACTCGCTCGACAACGGGCTTGGCGTTGCGCTCGACGCAGCAGGCAAGATTCTGCGAATCGAGACAACGATTGTCAATCCGCCGGATGGCAGCGGGCAGGCCGAGCAGGCCGGCGTGTGGTTTGGCCGCAACGAGGACAACTATGCCAAGATGGTGTTCGCGTCGAATGCCAGCGGGCAGCACCGCTTTCAGTTGCTGCGCGAGGTTGCCGGCATTTCGAACGGCGAACCTGCTGATGAAGCAAACGTTGCGACTCAGAGTATGTCCACCAAGACCATCAAGTTGGTGCTGGTGGTCAACACACTGAATACTACAGTCGCCGGTTTTTACAGCATCGACGGCGGTGCCGAGCTTTCGGCCGGCAGCTTTACGATGGCGCCAGGCTTCTTCACGGGCAGCCAGCTGCCCGATGCCAGCGGAAGCTACAGCCACGCCGGCATTTTCGCTACCCACCGCAACCGGACAATTAGCAATCCGGCAAGTTTGGTGTATAGCTTCGATTCGTTTGCGGTCAGCGAGCAGGTGGGTGATGCAGTGCCCCCGGCCACGCCCAGCGGCCTAGTTGCAGTGGCTGGCTCGAACCAGATCGCGCTCGATTGGCAGGATAATGGCGAGGGCGACATACGCGGCTATAACGTATATCGTGGCCTTTCAACACCAGTTCTGACCAGTGGTACTCCGCTCAATGGCAACACGCCATTGAGCATTTCGGCATTTACCGACGCCACAGCGGTAAATGGCACAATCTACTACTATGCGGTCACTGCGGTCGACCAGAGCGGCAATGCCTCGGGCGCGACGCCAAGTGTACGGGCAATGCCCGACCAGGCCGCGCCGGTTAGCCTCGCGCTGCCGATCCGTGTGAACTTCCAGGATGCGGTCACGACGCCACCGGCTGGCTATCTGAAGGACTTTGGCCAAAACTACGCGAACACGCGCGGCTTCGGCTGGATCGCCCCCGGCACGAACCTGCCCTTGAGCCTTGTGGGCAATGGCCGCATTCGCACCGGCCAGCCTGATCTACGGCTGGCAACGCTGATGCACATGCAGGCGAACAATGTCGCCAACGCATTCAATGGCGTCAAGGCGGAAGGCGCGTGGCAGATCGCGTTGCCGAATGGCAGCTATGCCATTTCGGTTGCCGTCGGCGATCCCAACATCGACAGCGCTCCGTCCGACGTGCCGAAACACACCATTCGCGCCGAGGGCAGCACGCTGATCAGCGAATTCCTTTCGACGGGCACAGCTGGCAGCGCCACCCGCCACACCAGCGCCGCCGGTGTGGTGCAGGTAAACGATGGCTTTCTAACCATCGACGCCACCGGTGGTCACAATACCAAGATCAACTATCTGATTATCGACGTGCTAGTTGTTCCCACTGCCACCAGCACGCCGACCAGCACGCCGACCAGTGCGCCGACCAGCACGCCGACCAGCACGCCGACCAGCACGCCGACCAACACGCCGACCGAAACGGCTACGCCGACCAACACGCCGACCGAAACGGCTACGCCGACCAACACGCCCATCCAGGCAAGCGCGCCCGCCGCGCCGAGCGGGCTTGTTGCAACCGCAGGCGATGCGATGGTCACGCTCAACTGGGACGACAACAGCGAAAGCGACCTGACGGGCTACGTGGTGTACCGCGATGTGGGCAACACCGGCAGCTTCACGCTGTTCGCCGAAGTTGGGGTCAGCCCATCTGCGGGTTCTGACACAACCGTGACCAATGGCGTGACCTACGCCTACAAGCTGCGCGCCCGCAACAGCGCCGGGTTGTCGCCCTTCTCGGCGGTTGTTTTTGCAACGCCTATCGCCGCAGCAACGGCAACGACAACGGCGACCGACACAGCAACGGCAACGACAACGGCGACCGACACAGCAACGGCGACCGCCACAGCAACGGCAACCGAAACGGCACTGCCGACGGCAACAGCAACTGAAACAGCACTGCCGACAGCAACGGCAACCGAAACGGCACTGCCGACAGCAACGGCAACCGAAACGGCACTGCCGACAGCAACAGCAACGCCGACGGCAACCGCGACGGCAACCGCGACGGCAACCGCGACGGCAACCGTGCCCCCCGCTCCGCAGGTGCCTTTTAATCTCAAGCTGAACTTCCAGAGCGCCAGTGCGCCCGTGCCAAGTGGGTACCTGCGCGATTTCGGCGAGCCGTTCGGCAGCCGTCTCGGCGCGAGCCAGGGCAGCGGCCTGAGTTATGGCTGGGTGACACCTGGCACAAGCGCGCCGCTGAACCTTTCGCTTGGCGGCAACATACCTGGCAATGGCCGCGACCGCAATTTGAACACTGACCAGCGCTTCGACACGTTCTTGCACATGCAGGCCGACGACGTAACATCGGGCATGTTCAATGGCACCGCGCTTGAGGGCGCGTGGGAGCTGGCGGTCGGCAGTGGCACGTACACCGTCACTGTGGCGGTCGGCGACCCTCAGGCTGGCAGCGACCCCGAGATTCACACGGTCAACGTCGAGGGCGTGAGTGCGATTAGCAACTTCGTTTCCAGTGGAGCCAATGGCGGCCCAGCGCGCCATACCACTGGCACCGTGGTGGTGCAGGTCGTTGACGGTCGGCTGACGATCGACGCGATCGGCGGGCGCAACACCAAAATCAACTATATCGATATCGCAGGCATGACCGCGCCGGCTGTGGCCGACACCACTGCACCGTCGGCCCCAAGCAATCTGGCGGCGGCGGCGGGCAATGGCCAGATCACGCTGACCTGGAACGACAACAGCGAAAGCGACGTGGCCGGCTACAACATCTACCGTGGTACTGGCAACCCGCCGGCGATCAGCGCGACGCCACTTAATGGTGCAACGCTGTGGACAGCCGCCAGCTATATCGATAGCGGCCTGGCCAACGGCACTGGCTACGCCTATGTGGTAAAGGCGGTCGATTACAGCGGCAATGAGTCGCTGGCTTCCAGCATCGCCAGCGCTACGCCAGATGCCCCGGCCGCAATCGGCACGCTGCTTGAGTTCGACGCCGCGCTGGCGGGCACGATCGCCGACAAGGATAGCCAGGGCACTGGCTTCACCAGTGTGCAGCCGAATGCCGCTGGCGACCAGTATCAACCGGCCAAGCTCGACCTCGACACCGCAGGCACCGGCCGCTTGACGATCACGGCGATGGCTGGAACGAACACGACCGCCAACACGCTCAAGAACGCCCTGCGTGTCGACTTCGACGGCCAGCAGCAGTTTACCGCCAGCACGCGCTTAATTGGCCCGTTAACCAACCTGACGACGGCGGTGCAACAGGGTGGCCTGTTTATTGGCCCTAATCAGGACAACTACATCAAACTGGTTGCCAGCAATAGTGGCGTGAGCAACCAGATTCAGTTCTACCGCGAGCTGAACGGCTCGGCGGATGCCAACAGCCGCAGCGAGATCGGCTACCGCGAATTCAACGCGGCTGAGTGGGCGGCGATCGAAACTTTGGACCTGTTTCTGACGGCTAGCCCCCTGACTGGTGAGGTGCGGGCCGAGTACAGTATCAATGGCGGCACGCGCCAATCGCTGCTGATTGCCGAGGGCGCACGCCCATCGGCCTCGGTATACACCGTGCCCCAGGCCAACCGCGCGGTGCTGTTCAATGCCGCCAGCAGGGCCGGTATTTTGGCCTTCACGCTCAATGCGCCAGAGGTGCCGGTCAGCTTTGAGCGCTTCAGCATTGGCGGCGCGAGCTGCGCTACAGCGGGCGGACGCCCGGCGGTGATCGGCGTGCTGCCAACCAACAGCACCAGCGGCGTGCTGCGCAATGCGTCCGTAACCACCGAACTTTTGCTGCCCAACTGCGGCGGCATCAACAGCGCCACGCTGTCGGCGTCTACCGTCAAGCTCGTGCGCCAAAGCGATGGCGTACAGGTGGCGGCCTCGGTCAACACCTCAGGCGGTGGCGATGTGATTGTGCTCCAGCCAACTCAGCTGCTGGCCGCTAACACCACCTACCGCTTCGAAGTTTCCGACGGCGTGAGGGATGTCACCGGCGCGGCGCTTGTGCCGTTCAGCAGCGTCTTTACCACCGGCACCAACGATGGCAGCGGCGGCCCCAGCGTGGCGGCCTTCGAGAAGGTTGTGCTGAATACCCCGGCGGGTGAAAAATTCACCGGCGTGGCGGTCGGCCCCGATGGCAAGCTCTACGCCGGAACTGACAGCGGCAGGATTCTGCGCTTTGTGATCAACGTCGATGGCACACTGGGCGCGTCGGAAACCATCACGACCATCCAAACTGCCAACGGCGGCAACCGGCTGCTGATCGGCCTGCTATTCGACAAGAACGCCACTGCCGCGAATCCAGTCCTGTGGGTAACGCATAATTACTATGCGTTTACCAATTCGCTCGATTGGACCGGCAAGATCAGTCGGCTTTCCGGCGCGAACCTGGAAACCATTCAGGATTACGTGGTGGGCCTGCCGCGCTCGGCCAAAGATCATGTGACCAATAGCTTGGCCTGGGGGCCAGATGGTGCGCTGTATGTGGTTCAGGGCAGCATGAGCGCAATGGGCGCGCCGGATAACGCCTGGGGCCTACGCGCCGAGCACCTGCTCAGCGCCGCAGTGCTACGGGTCGATGTCGCGAGCATGGGCGCGGGCGCGCTGCCGGTCGATGTCAAGACCGAAGCCGGTGGCAGCTACAACCCGTATGCGCCCAGCGCCCCAGTGACGCTGTTCGCAACCGGTATACGCAACGCCTACGACCTGGTTTGGCACTCCAACGGCCAGCTCTACCTGCCGACCAACAGCTCGGCCTCGGGTGGCAATACCCCGGCGACCCCGACCAGCCTGCCTGCCGCCTGCCAAAGCCGGATCGACGTGCTGGCAAATGGTGCCTATACTGGCCCGACCGCGCCTGGCCTGACCAATGTCAAGGAGCGCAACGACTTCTTGTACCGTGCGGTTCAGGGCGGCTACTATGGCCACCCCAACCCGCTGCGCTGCGAGTGGGTGCAGAATGGCGGCAATCCGACCGCTGGTGTCGATCCTTACGAAACCGTGTGGGTCGAGGGCGGGCAGACCAGGGGCTACCCGATCGGCACCATGCCTGATCGCAACTACCGTGGCGTGGCCTACGATTTTGGCCTGCACTTCTCGCCCAATGGCGCGCTGGAGTACCAGAGCAACCTGTTCGGCGGCGCGCTCAAGGGCAAGCTGCTGGTGGTGCGCTACAGTGCCGGCGACGATATCATTGTGCTTTCGCCAGGCGGCGCGAATCTCGACATCACCAGTGCGCAAACTGGCACTCCTGGCTTCACGGGATTCAACAACCCGCTCGATATCACCGAAAATACCAGCAACGGCTACCTGTATGTGGTCAGCTATCCAGAAAACGGCCAGCCAAGCCAGATCACGCTGGTGCGGCCGATCGGCGGTGGCAGTGCGGCCAGCCCCGACATCGCGTTGAGCGACAGCCGGCTGCTTTTCAACGACCCGCAGAACAATGGACCAAGCGCTGCGCAAACAGTGACCATCCGTAACCAGGGCAACGCGGCGCTCACCATCAACAGCGTCAGCATCCAGGGTGGCAACAATCAGTTTGCGCTCAGCGGCGCACCAACCAACGGTAGTAGCATTGCCGCTGGCGCATCGGCCACGTTGAACGTGCTGTTCAATCCAACCGCTGCCGGGCCAGTCGGGGCGCAGCTGGTGATCGCCAGCAACGATGCCGACCAGCCAAACGCCACAATCACCCTGCGCGGCCTGGGCACGCTTGGCCTGGGCGGCAGCAACGAACCGTCGCTCCAGTGGATTCTGGACACCTACCAGATTCCGGTCAACGTGGGCGACCCCGACCCGACCAACAACATCTTGCCAACTAGCGCACTGTTGGGCGACGAGGTTGCGCTGCAAAGCTTCCAGAAGGCGCGCGAGGATGGCGTAGTAACGCTGGAGCCGTTGGCTGTGTTTGGGCCGCAGGGTAGTGGCGGCACGGTGGCCACGCTGCACTCCTATGCTACCGGTGCGCCCGCCGGCAAAACGCAGATTTGGAGCGTGCCAAACGCGGCCTACCAGGCGCTCAACCCGGCGGTGATCGGCAGCCTGACGTTTGACCCAGGCCCTGGTAGCTTCGGCTTTATCT
>JACMIM010000461.1 GCA_014381165.1 Roseiflexaceae bacterium | reverse complement strand
TATTTATGGGTCGGCTGATCCCATTCGATGGCCAGCGTGGGGCGCGGGTCACACGCTACCTTTCCACACCAGCACTCACGCTCGATGATGTTGGCAGTTATGCGCTGCTGATGGCCGGTTATGGTGGCGGTACGACGCTGCAGCTCGAGCAGCATGGCTTGGCGACCGCTCAACAGGCCCTGCCGCTCGCCGACGACCAGACAATCCTGGCGCGGCTATCGTGTGGCGCAGGCAATGCCCCGCCCTGCCTGACACACGCAGGACTGCGCCGTGCTGGCTTGGCTGTTGCTGATTCGGCCAGCACGACGGCGCAACCGATTTTTTTTGTGCCGCGTGAACTGATCGGCAACCTTCTTGGCAGCGTGATCGATCACTCGATCGCTGAAACGGCTGGTCAGGTGGGTGCGAATAGGCCACTCCAATCCGGTCAACCACCCCTCAACAGCGAGGCATCCGCACCAGAAATCATGCCATGGAAATCAAACGATCAGAAGAATAGAGAACCACCCACCAGGCATCGCCCACGCGGTGGTGGACGGCGTGCTCCTGAAGTAGTGATAGAACCGCTCCCAGCTACCGCCAGCACAGAACGGCTCAAAGCGGCGCATGTCACGCCAGAAAGTATTCGCCGCCTCGCCCATGTGCCGATCGAGATCGTCGACGAGTTGATCGCATATGCCGAGGCAGAGCCAACCATTCGCTCAAAGCAAGGCTGGCTCGTCTGGGCGCTGCAAGCCTATCTTGCCTATGGGTTTCGACCCATACGGGCGGCACTCGAGCAGCCGGACTGGGCGGCGTTGGTGCACCAGAGCAACACAGAAGTGTTGAGCAACGAACTGCATGCCGCTGATACTAACACTTATGTCAATGAAAAAGCCGAATGCGATGCCGAACATCAAACGGCGCATGTGACTGGAGGTGCCAGTGTTGTTGCGGTGTGTGCGCAATCGCCTGAGCAGTGTGTCGAGGCTGGCGATGTCGCCGAGCGTCTGCGTAGCGACATGCGTTGGATGTACGGGCCACGCACCTGGCGCTCGATCGAAGGCTGCTTTGCGCACGCACAAGCTGAGTTCGATGGGCAGACAGTTCGAATCATCTTGCCAGCACCTGCCTATCGCCAGATGCTCGCTGGCGAGTTGCGCCAGATGCTTCAGCGCACGGTTGCCGCGTGGCCGGTGGCGTCGGGCGTTCGGCCAAAGGTAGCTATTTCGCAACAGCTCTAGCATCCCTGCATGATTTTAGGACTTACGCAGTTGGCGACTTCAGCCTGCGGCAGCATGGAAAAGCTATCTTTTTTGTTTCGCTTGTTGGTGCAAGGCACCAACAAGCGAAACAATGATGAGTTATTTCCTTGTAGGAATGCTGTAGCGCGGCCTGCTGGTGTTGACAAACATACAGCATAGTTCTATAGTCCAGTACAAGCAACCGTGCGTCGTCTCCTGTATCTAATTATTATGTCAATACGGCAAGGTATATTCGCATGACGCATATCATTGCGGTGGCGGTTCCAAAAGGTGGGAGTGGCAAGACAACCACAACGCTGAATCTAGCCGCTGCGCTGGCGGAGTTAGGAAAGCGTGTGTTGTGTGTTGACCTTGATCCGCAGGGCAACCTGACTGCGGCGCTGGGCTTTGCCGGCGATCAGCTGACAGACACTGTGTATACGGCGATGAGCCACTTTCTACGCACCTATGATCCGCGCCTCGATGCGGTGATTCGTCCAACCAACGCAGGCTTCGACCTCGCGCCAACTGATGTTCGGCTCACGCTGGCCGAGGCCGAACTGACTGTCGCGCCGACCGGACCGACGATCGTGCAGACGCTGCTTGAACCAGTGCTCG
>JACMIM010000460.1 GCA_014381165.1 Roseiflexaceae bacterium | reverse complement strand
CCGCATCGCGCAGGGCGTGCTCGGCGAGGTTGTGAGCTTTCACACGCACTACTACCGCGCGAGCAACCTCGACCCCACGCGCCCGCTCGGCTGGCGTTTTGTGGGCGCCGGCAGCGGCGTGCTGCAAGACCTCGGCTCACACCTGATCGACCTCACGCACGCGCTGCTCGGCCCGATCGAAACCGTGTCGGCGCGCACGCGCACGCTCATAGCGCAGCGCCCCGACGCCAGCGGCCAGCTCGCGCCCGTAACGAGCGACGACGTGGCCTGGCTTCAGGTTACGCTTGCGAGCGGCGGGGTGGGAACGCTGGAGGCGTCGAAGGTGGTGCCGGGGGCGGGCGACGACATCCGCCTCACGGTGTATGGCACGCGCGGCGCGCTCGCCTTCGACACGCGCGACCCCAACGGTCTACAGCTGGTCGAGGGCGAGGGGCACAGCCAGCGCTACGTGGCCACGGCCAGCCGCGCCGAGCCGCGCGCAGCCGTGCTGAACGCCGAAAAGCCCACCGGCGCATTGCAGTGGCACCTGGCGCTGATCGCTGCATTCTGCGCGGCGCTCGGCGACAACACGCCGTTCGCGCCCAGCCTCGGCGACGGCGCAGCCGTGCAGCGCGTGATCGCGGCGGCGTTTAGATCTGCCGACGAGGGCGGGCGGGCAGTGCGCGTCATATAGGATCACCACTCACTAGAGCCTGGTCGTTTTAACGCCGTTAGCCGCGCAAGTACGCGCTCGTGAGCGAATCCTTCGCGCCAAGCAGCTGCTCTGGCGTACCCGTAAACATCACTTTTCCGCCCTTGCTGCCACCCTCAGGCCCCATGTCGATGATCCAATCGGCGTTTTTGATTACATGGAGGTTGTGCTCGATCACGATCACCGTATTGCCGCTATCCACCAGGCGGTTTATAACGTCCAACAGATGGCTGATATCCGACATATGCAGCCCCGTGGTTGGCTCGTCCATAACGTAAATGCTGCCTTTTTTGTGCAGCTCGCTGGCAAGCTTGATGCGCTGACATTCCCCGCCCGACAGTGTACTCAAGGGTTGCCCAAGGCTCAGATAATCTAGCCCCACATCGCTCATGGCCTGGAGCCTGCGGACGACTTCTTTGATCTCAAAGTGGTCGAGCGCCTGCTGGACGGTCATTTCGAGCACGTCGGTGATCGATTTGCCATTCAGTTTGTAGGCCAGCACTTCGTCCTTGAAGCGCTTGCCATTACAGATTTCACAGGGGGTCTTGACACCATTTAGAAATCCCAGGTCCGTATAGATAACGCCCAGCCCCTGGCAGTTTTCGCAGGCGCCTTTGGAATTAAAGCTAAACAGCGACGCGCTCACCTTGTTGGCCGCGGCAAAGGCTTTGCGCACGTCGTCCATGATGCCGGTGTAGGTGGCGGGGTTGGAGCGGGTAGAGGTGCCGACCGCCGCCTGGTCGATCACCACCGCCTCGGGGTGCTGGCGCAAAAATACCTGGTTGATAAGCGAGCTTTTGCCCGAGCCAGCCACGCCCGTCACAACGGTCAGCACGCCCTTTGGAATATCGACGCTGACATCCTGCAGGTTGTTCAGGTTGGCGTGGGCAACAGATAACTTGCCTTTCGCCGCACGAAAACTGTCTTTGATAGGCATGGATTGCTGCATGTGGGTGCCTGTCAGGGTATCGGCTTGGAGCAATCCGGCGAAGCTACCTTCGTAGACAATCGTGCCACCGCGACTACCAGCGTGAGGCCCAACATCGACAATATGGTCGGCGGCTTTGATCACATCGGGGTCGTGCTCGACCACGATCACGGTGTTGCCCTTGTCGCGTAGTTTCTGAAGCAACTCGTTCATACGATGCACGTCGCGCGGGTGCAGGCCTACACTTGGCTCATCGAAGATATACATCACATCCATCAGGCTGCTGCTGAGGTGTTTGACGATTTTGACGCGCTGCGATTCGCCGCCGGATAAGGTGTCGGTCTCGCGGCCGAGGCTGAGATATTCGAGGCCGATATCAACCAGGTTCTGCAACCGCTCGGTTAATGTGGCGACCATCGGGGCCGCTGCCGGCTCTTGTATCTTCTTGATGACGCCGATCAGCTCGCCAACTTCCATGGCCGACAGTTCGGCGATGTTGCGGCCGTTTATGGTGCTGCTCAATGCCGCTTGGCTCAGGCGCGCGCCTTTGCAGAGCGGACATGGCTGCATCGTCAGGTAGGGCGCTACCGCCTTCTGGGTGCGCTCTGATAAGGTTTTGATATCGCGCTTGATGTACGAGCGGTTGAACCGTTCGATCACGCCCTGGTAGGTCGCGTTCATGGTGCCGTTGCCGATTTGCATTTTAAACTTACGGTCTTTGCCGTGCAGCAGCAGCTCCATGTCCTCGTCGCTGTAGTCGGCCAGCTTTTTGTCGTTATCGAAGAAGCCCGATGTGGCGTAGCTGTCGCGCTCCCACGAAGAAAACACCGGCACCTGAACGGCACCTTCGCTCAACGACTTCGTCAGATCCAAGAACCCCTCGGAGATCACGCCCAGCTTGCGCCCAATGCCGTTACACTCCAGGCACATGCCCTGCGGGTCGTTGAACGAAAATGCGTTGGAGTAGCCCACGAATGGCTGGCCGATGCGCGAATACAGCAATCGCAGCACCGGCGAAATATCCGTAATGGTGCCCATGGTCGAGTGCGACCCACCGCCCAGGCGCTT
>JACMIM010000056.1 GCA_014381165.1 Roseiflexaceae bacterium | reverse complement strand
TGCTCATTGCGCCGCGCCGTTACCAGTGCGAGTGCGTCGGCTAGGCGCGCGGGCTGGTAGCGTGCCGCGCCGATCAGCGCGGGCAGCGCCAGCGTGCGCAGTTCTGGGTCGGGGTTGCGAATGAACGGCTCCAACGCGGCCTGCGCCTCGTCCCACGGCAAGCAGGCCGCATACGGCAAGCGCCATGGTGGGCGGGTCAGCAGTGCGGGCAGCGCCAGGTGGCGGCGCGCTTCAGCAAGCCGCAGCTCGTGTGGCAGCGCCTGGACAACCGCAAGTGGCAATGCGCCATCGGTATCGCGCCAACCCAGACCGGCAAGCGCATAGGCCGCACGGCGTCGCTCCACGTCGAGCTGCGGCAGCCAAACCTCGGGGCGGTTCAGCAGCCCGCGTTCGATCAAGGCGCGCAAGCGTGCTTCGTCCAGCCGATCGGCCAGCGCCGAGAAATCGATCTTGACGTGGTCGCCAGTCTCGACGATCAAGTCGACCAACGCCTCAGGGCGGCGCAGCGCGAGCGCCTGGAGTTCGAGCTGATACAGCGAGATGTGTGCGCGGAGCGTGCGCACCAGCGCCAACGCTTGATCAGGTGCCCGCAGTGCCAGTTCGGGCAGCACCGCATTGGCCAGCCAGAGCAGCCGCTGATCGAAGGTGGTCGCCGCCGCCGCCTGCTCGGCCAGCGTTGCCGCCGCGATCTCGAGGTGGCGTGCTGCCAGCCGCCGCCAATCGTCGGCCCCGGCGCTTGCAAAAGCGCTGTGGAGCAGCTGTGCAACCACGGACGGCGAGCCATACGGCAGGAACTGTGGCAGTGTGGCTGCGTCCGCCGCGAGCAGCCAGGCGTCGATCGGGTCGGTACGGCGGCGTTTGGCAAGCAGGGTGAGCAGCTTGCGTTGGTGCCTGGGATGCAGGAGGGCGAGCGCCGCCCGCGCCTGCGCATCGTCGCAGACGATTGCGACAAGCTGAATAGCCACGCTGCGAATGCCGCGTGAAGGATCAGTGATGGCACGCAGGGCGTGGCTGCCATCGCCACTGCCGTAGCACATGTGCAGCGCCAGCAAGCGTTCATACGGGCCACCCTGCTCAAGCCGCGCCCGCAGCGCTACAGCCGCAGGCGCAGTCCGCGACTGCCGCCCAAGCTCGATCATGCGCTGGACGCGCCGATCATGCGTAAGCGCCGCAAGTTCACGCAGCAGGCGGTCGTAGGGTATGGTGTTATTCATTCGTTCTTCGTTGTAATCTGGGCTTCTTGCTGTGGGTATAATAGAACAAACCGAGCAAATCTGAAATGTGGGAAATTGCGTGGATGTGCTACCCCGCTCTTTTCACCGGTGTGGCGTATGTTCTTGCACGCGCACCGTCGCAGACGGGTTGAACCCCGCTGCTGTCATACAAAACGTGCTGAAGCACGTTGGACGCAGTTGAACGCGCTTTAGCACGTTTTGGGGTATCAGACACCGGATTCATCCGGTGGCCCTGGTGGCGGCGCAAAAGTGTACGCCACACCTTTTCCACTGTTTATACTTGGCATAGATTTGGGCTACTTGTTATACTTTTGGTATAACAGGAGGTAAAAAATGGCGAATGTCAAGACAGCTATTTCGATCGAGGAGCGGCTATTCGAGCGGGCTGAACAATTGGCCAGCGAGATGAAGGTTTCGCGCAGTTTGCTTTTCACGCTTGCTGTGGAAGACTTTATTCGTCGGCGTGAAACACAGCGCATTGTGGAGCGTCTCAACGACGTGTATGGTGGCGAGCCTGATTCAGATGAGCGGCAGCTTCTCGCGGGCACAAAACGGCTCTATACGAAGACGCATGTGCGCGAGGAAGCTGACGAATGATTAAGCAAGGCGACGAATTCATTGGCGCGCTCTCAGATGTGCGCATGCGCGATGTTCTACGAGGCGTTGCAATGGTGCTTGAGCCGAGAGAATTAGAGAAAGAATAGCCATTGCTCGTGCAGTTTTCATCACGCTGCCGCGTGGCGAATCTGGGTTCGTTCGACGCATACCGTATGACCGCGAAAAAAATACCGTAGATTCCCGCATGGCAAACGCGGCCGTGCGGCGTAGACTGCCCCTTGTAGCGCTGACTGAAATCTAACCCGCGCTTCGTAAAGGAGTCTACGCATGGTATCAACGCAACCCCAAACTGATCTGGTCGCTGTCAAGCGCCGCCAACACGCCGCGTGGTCGTCGGGCGATTACGCCGTGATCGGCACGACCCTGGCGATCACCGGCGAGCTGTTGTGCGAAGCCGTCGACCTGCGCCCGGGCCAACAGGTGCTGGATGTGGCGGCTGGCAACGGCAACGCCACGCTCGCCGCCGCGCGCCGCTGGGGCGATGTGACCTCGACCGACTATGTCGCGGCGCTGCTCGAGCGCGGGCGCGCCAGGGCCGAGGCCGAGGGGCTGGCCGTGACTTTTCAAGAAGCCGATGCCGAGCAGTTGCCATTCGCCGATCGCTCCTTCGACGTGGTGCTCTCGGTCTTCGGCGTGATGTTTACGCCAAACCAGGAGCAGGCAGCCCAGGAACTGCTGCGCGTCTGCCGACCTGGCGGCACGATCGGCCTAGCGAATTGGACGCCGGAAAGCTTTATCGGCCAGGTCTTCCGCACGATTGGTAGCTACATTCCGCCAGCCCCTGGCGTCAAATCACCGGCACTGTGGGGCACCGAGCAGCGCTTGCACGAACTGTTTGGCGCTGGCATCGCCAAGCTGACGGTCAACCGGCGCACGTTTGTGTTCCGCTACCGCTCGGCTGAACATTGGATGGAGGTCTTCCGCACCTACTACGGGCCGGTGCTGAAAGCTTTTGCGGCTCTCGACGCCGATGGTCAGGCCGGCCTGGCCCGTGATCTGACCGAACTGCTCGAGCGCTTTAACCAGGGCGGCAGCACGACGTTGGCCGTGCCGAGCGAGTATCTGGAGGTGGTCGCCACCCGCAGTTGACGCCCGGTCTGGCGGTGTGCTAGGCCACGGAACGTGATCCGGCCTGA
>JACMIM010000459.1 GCA_014381165.1 Roseiflexaceae bacterium | reverse complement strand
TCGCATCGCGCGCGGCGGTGTGCTTGAGCAGCAGCGCCGCCTCGCTACGCGGGTTCAGCTTGCCGGCGAACAGGTTGTGCGGCGGGCGAATGGGCAGATTGTAGGCGTTGCAGCGCGCCAACAGTTCGCGATCGCGGTCGGCGCGATAGACGGTGCTCGGCAGTGGTTTGGCCTGCTGGCCCTGGCCGTACAGATCGCGGTAGTAGCTAGGCGGGTACACGCCGATCCGCGTGAGCATTTCGTTGATACGCTGGCGGTGGCGCTCGCTGGGGATGTGCAGATAATCCCAGTACATAAAATCGGCCCCGGCGTCGGCTACAGCTTTTACCGTCATGCTGAACATGTAGTCGGTATCGTTCACGTATGGAATCACCGGGATAAGCGCCACGCCGGTGGGAATACCAGCGCGCTTGAGCGCCGCGATCGCTTCCAAGCGCAGTTGCGGTGCGGCAGCCTTGTTTTCCAGCTTCGACGAAAGGTACGGGTCGGTTGTCACAATCGTGAAGACCACCGCAGCAAAGCTTTTTTGGTTGATCTGCTCGAGCAGCACCAGATCTTCCAGCACGCTGGGGCTTTTGGTCAGCACCAGGCAGGGCTGGCCACGCTCGGCGAACAGCCGCAGCACCTGCCTGGTCATGCGGTAGCTTGCCTCTGCGGGCTGGTAGGGGTCGGTTAGCGCGGTGATCGCCACCAGATCATCGCGATTGATCTGCTCCAGCTCCTCGGCGACTTTGTCGACCAGATTGACCGCAATGCGAATCGTCTCGTTGAATGGGCGCATACGGTAGGCCCAGCCATCGCAATATGGGCAGCCGATCTCGCAGCCATCGTAGATCGAAAGCGTGTATGACGAAAGAAAATATTCATTGATCGTGGGCCGACGTGCGCCCAAGGCCGGGCCGGTCAGCTCGTCTTCGATATAATATGCCATAAAGCGTGTGGTCTAGAACTTGCCCACTCCAGTAATCTTACCAGAGGTATGCACCAGAAAGGGATGTACGTTTGGGAGCTGCGCCCTCGCAACCGGGTTGCGCCGTCGCTCTGCTGCGGGAACTCCGCGCTCGTTGGAAGCGTCTCTAGTATTGGTAATGACAGAAGTTTCTATTATACACGAGGGGGCAACAGCATGAACATATCGCCACTACGAATCGTTTTGGTCGGCATCCTGGCCCTGTTGGTCAGCGCGTGTGGAGCTGCGCCATCGGGGGCGTCAGCAACTCCACCGGCAACCACAGCCATCAGTCAGGAGGCCACCGCTATGCCAGTGCCAACAGCTGCCCTGGAAATTCCAGCAACAACGGTGCCAGCGACCGCGCCGACATCGGCCCCAGCCACGGCAAATATTCCGCAGGTCGAACTCGCCAAGCAGGATTTGGTTGTGCAGAAAGGCCTGGATGTCGCAGCAATTACGGTCGTTGACGTTCAGGAGCAGCAGTGGAACGACAGCTCGCTGGGTTGCGCCCAGCCAGACACGGCGTACATGCAAGTGATCACGCCCGGCTATCTGATCACGCTTGAGGCGGCTGGCAGCACGTATGCGTATCACACCGATACCGATGCGCGCGTCGTGCTTTGCGAAGATAGCAAGCCAGCAGTGCGCTAGCGAAAAGCTCAGTGGTCATCGCGATCCGGGGCCAAGCCCAAGTGCTCGCGGGCGGCGGCGACCACGAATAGCGAGCCGGTGATCACGATCAGATCGCCTGGATCGGCCAGAGCTTGAGCCTGGGCGAAGGCTTCGGGGATATCGCTAGCTTCAACAAGTGGTGCGTTGCGCTCGCCACGGCGCAGATACGGGCGTGCCTGTGCTGCGAGTTCGGCCAGGCTGGTTTCAGCGCGCGGGTGGCGCGAACGAGTCAAAACCAGCGCATCGACCAGCGGCAACAGCTCGGCGAACATGCGCGCGATGTCTTTATCGCGGGTGGTGCCAAAGACCAGCACAATGCAGCGGCGCGGGAACTGCTCGCGTAGCGCCTCGGCTAGGCGGCGGGCCGAATCGCCATTATGCGCGCCGTCTAGCACCACGGTCGGCTGGCCGGCAATGA
>JACMIM010000458.1 GCA_014381165.1 Roseiflexaceae bacterium | reverse complement strand
TTTTTGGATCGTGGCGGCTGTTTCAGGCCCAAGAGGTCGAGCGTTTCGCCAAGGGAAGCGTGATTTACACGCCTGCGCACGAGGCCGAACACGTCCTGCTGCTGACCGACGGCTCAGTTGGGCTGTATATTCTCGCGCCGGAAGGCCGCACGCTCATGCTGCGGGTGGTCGAGCCTGGTCAGCTGTTCGGCCACGCCGCCGTTGCCGAGCGCGGGCTGTATGACACCTACGCCCAGGCACAAGGGCCGGTGCGGCTCACGCGGCTTGGACGCAGCGAGCTGCGCGGGCGGGTGGCCGAGGAGCCGCAGTTGGGCCTTGCGCTGCTCGACGATCTCCAGGAGCACCGCCTGGGGGTAAGCCGCTTGCTTGACGAAGTCGCCTTCAAATCGGTGCCGGCGCGGCTGGCCTCGCTGCTGCTGGAAATGGCCCAGCGCCATGGCGCGCCCTCGCTTCAACTGCCGCGCCACTCGCATCGCCAGCTGGCCGAGATGGTGAACGCCTACCGCGAGACAGTCACCAAGGTGATCAATGAGTTTCGCAATGAGCGTTTGCTGGAGATCGACCGCACTGGCATTCGGCTGATCAATCTGCTGCGCCTGGAAGAGTTGGCCCAAGGCTGGTAGGAGCGCGTAGAACGGGGCGGGAATGCGCGCTCGATCGTGTCGACGTGTTCGTCGTAGTGTTCGTAGGTGTTGCCGGCGATGAACTCTAGCACATCACGGCCGACCCGGCGTCGTAACGGGCCTGTGTCGAATACGTCTTTGTCGGACAGGGCGCTGATCGCCGCCAGCGTTTCCTGGTAGGAGTGGTCAAAGGCCGCGCGCACCTCAGCCAAGGGCAGGTCGCGGTTGGCGGCCTGAACGTATTCGTTAACCGCCGTATCCCACGGCTCACCTGTCACATCAGCGACTTCCGGCGGCACGGCGGGGTGCTGTTCGCCATCGGTGGCCAGCCCGTAGCGCAGCCGGTACTGCCAAAACGCAAGGTGGGCCAGCGTGTCCTTGACCGACCAGCCACCCTCAAGCGCTGGTGCCACCATCTGATCCTCACTCAGAACCTGGAGCAGCGCGGCGAGTTGCTCATGTGCCGCCTCGATTGTGGCGGTAAGCTCCGCTACTGTGCTTGGATTAGTCATGGGAAACTCCTGTAGCTATGGCGTGTTGCGTGTTGGGTATGCTGTACAACACGCAATACCGAACACAATACTTAACGGGGTCGCCGCCGTTCGCTGCTACGCGGGCGTTTGCGCCGGGCCGCGCGCCGCCCGCGCTCGACCATGATTTGCCAGGCCGAATCCTCGTCCATGTCGGCGCGGATGAGATCATCGCTCATGCGGTTCGATTGGCGCTCGTTCAGCGCCTTGACCCGCCGATCAAAGTCCTCTTCCTCGTCGGAGCGGCTGGAGACGGCGTCCCAGTAGCGCCGCAGCCCGACGATTACGCCGATCAGCATTGCGGCGACGACAGCAAACAAGAGGGTCATTTCAAGCGGCATACCAAGGCTTCCCTTTTGCGGCCGCGTAGGTGTGGCCATGTTGTTGCATCAGCCGCCATGCGCGGGCTGGAAGCCCGCTGTTATCACCCAAAACACGCTGAAGCGCGTTGAATGCGGGTGAACGCGCTTCAGCGCGTTTTGCAATATCAGACGCCGGATTCATCCGGTGGCCGTGGTGGTGGCGCAAAACGTTACGCCACACCCGTGTATTATAGCGCTATTGACAATTCTCCGCCGATGCTGCTATACTCCGCACAAGCAAACACAACGACGATGATTGGGACGAGTACACGGCGATCTGCCGCTCAGAGAGTCGGCCACATGCTGCAAGGCCGATGTGTGCAGCGCTGTCGAATGGCCCCAGGAGTTGCGAACCGAACCAGGAGCAGGGCGAAGGGCTGAAGGCTGAATTCCGTTTCAGCTCTTCGCCCTTCGCCCTCAGCCCTCCCAGCAGTAGGCTTCGCCGGAAACGCCACCGTTAGCAGGGCGCAGGGTATTCGGCTACGGCCACGTACCTGATGAGTGCGCGTTTGCCCGCAAGGGCGCGCGAACGAGGGTGGCACCGCGAGCAGCTTTTTCAGCTCTCGTCCCTTTTTGGGACGGGGGCTTTTTTGCGCGTTGGTTCTTGGGAGGTATGGAGGGCGTAGCCCTCCACTGTAACTATTAGGAGGTACGCAGTTGCCCAGGAGTTTCCATGACGCCTGCGGCGGGCATTGTCTCGTTTTTGGTGCAGCGCACCAAACAACGAAACAAAAAAGATAGAATTTCCATGCGGCAGCAGGCCGAAGTCGCCAACTGCGTAAGTTCTAACTATTTCTCATGGCGCGGCGGAGCTGCGCTATGAGCAAAAGGAGTCACGATGGACACAATCAAGTATCTGCTCGACGAAGACCGTATGCCCAGCGCGTGGTACAACATTCAGGCCGATCTGCCGGTGCCATTGGCCCCGCCGCTGCATCCTGGCACCGGCCAGCCGATCGGCCCACATGATTTGGCCGTGTTGTTTCCCATGGAACTGATCAAGCAGGAGGTCAGCCGCGAGCGCGAGATCGCCATCCCCGACGAAGTACGCGCGATCTACCGCCAGTGGCGGCCAGCGCCGCTGTTTCGCGCCCGCCGCCTGGAGCAGGCGCTCGATACGCCGGCCAAGATTTTCTACAAATACGAGGGCGTCAGCCCAGCCGGCTCGCACAAGCCTAACACCGCCATTCCGCAAGCCTTCTACAACAAGCAGGAGGGCGTGACTAGGCTGGTGACTGAAACGGGCGCAGGCCAGTGGGGTTCGTCGCTGGCGCTGGCGGGCGCGATGTTTGGCATCGATGTGACCGTGTACATGGTCAAGGTCAGTTATGGCCAGAAGCCCTACCGGCGGGCGCTGATGGAAACCTTTGGCGCGCGCGTGGTGGCCAGCCCAAGCCAGGAAACCAACGCTGGCCGCCAGATTCTGGCTGAACACCCTGATTCGACTGGCAGCCTGGGCATGGCGATCTCGGAGGCGATCGAAGTGGCGGCCATGAGTGGTGGCCAGACCAAGTATGCGCTGGGCAGCGTGCTGAATCATGTGCTGTTGCACCAGACCATCATCGGCCTGGAGTCGATCGAGCAGATGGCCATGGCCGGCGAGTATCCAGATATTATCGTCGGCTGCACGGGCGGCGGCTCGAACTTCGCCGGGATCGCCTTTCCGTTTATTGGGCGCAAGCTGCGCGGCGAGCAGGACGTGCGGGTGGTGGCGGTTGAGCCGGCGGCCTGCCCCAGCCTGACCAAGGGCGTCTACGCCTACGATTACGGCGACACCGGCCATCTCGCGCCGCTGGTCAAGATGCACACACTGGGCAGCTCGTTCGTGCCGCCGGGGTTCCATGCCGGCGGGCTGCGCTACCATGGCATGGCCCCGCTGGTCAGCCACCTGCTCCAGTTGGGCCAGATCGAGGCCCGCGCGGTGCAGCAGCTGGACGCCTTCGCGGCGGGGTTGCTGTTCGCCCGCGCCGAGGGCATTCTGCCCGCGCCCGAGGCCAACCACGCCGTCGCGGGCGCGATCGACGAAGCGCTGCGCTGCAAAGAGGCCGGCGAAAGCAAGACGATTCTGTTCAACCTGTGCGGCCACGGCCACTTTGATATGCAGGCCTACATGGATTACCAGGCCGGCAAGCTGACCAACCACGAATACCCAGCCGAGGAAGTGGCGATGGCGCTGGCCGGGCTGCCGAGCGTGGGCGCGTGACACGGTGACAAGATGACAAGATGATGGCAGCAAGCCTGTAGCAGCGAAGCATGTGCGCAGTAGATCGGTACCGCACTAGATAGCAACTGGGTTGTATAGATCGGGCTTGGTTATGCAACTGGCAGCACATGCTTCGCCGGGGGCAACCGGAGACACGACGATGGCTCAGATTAAGATATACGGCCTGCGCGAGCAGCTTGTGGCGAACCGCGCGCGCATTTCGGCCACCATTCACAGATGTGTGGTCGAAGTGTTAGGCTTGCCACAGGAGAAGTGTTTTCATCGCTTTATTGCGCTTGACGCCGACGACTTCATCTTTCCAGCCGACCGCTCCGCGTGCTATACGATCATCGAGATCAGCATGTTCGAAGGCCGCACGGTTGAAACAAAGAAATTGTTGATCGAGTTACTGTTTGACACGCTCTGGCGCGCGTGCGCGATTGCGCCGCAAGATGTCGAGATTACCATCAGCGAGACGCCGCGCCACAACTGGGGCATTCGCGGCCAACCGGCGGATGAACTCGCGCTGAACTACCAGGTGGAGCGGTAGAATAAGGAGCTTGTGTGACCGTACCAACAAAAAAAACCCGCGTCTTCTCGGGCATCCAGCCTTCGGGGGCGCTGCATATTGGCAACTATCTGGGCGCGATCCAGCAATGGGTGGCCGGCCAGGGCCAGAAGACGAATTTCATTTGCGTGGTCGACCTGCATGCGATCACGGTGCCGCAGGAGCCTGCCGCGCTGCGCCAGCAGACCCGCGAGCTGACTGCGTTGCTGATTGCATGTGGCATCGACCCGCAGCAGACCACGCTGTTTGTGCAAAGCCATGTGCGGGCGCACGCCGAGTGCTGCTGGATTCTCAACTGTGTCACGCCGCTTGGCTGGCTCGAACGTATGACCCAGTATAAACAGAAAGCGCAGAAGCAAGAAAGTGTGCTGGTCGGCCTGCTCGATTACCCGATCTTGCAGGCTGCCGATATTTTGCTGTATGACACCGACGAAGTGCCGATCGGCGAAGACCAGAAGCAGCATGTCGAGCTGACCCGCGATATCGCCCAGCGCTTCAATTACCAGTTTGGGGAAACATTTGTCGTGCCCAAGCCGGTCATCCGCGAAAGTGGCGCACGAATCATGGGCCTCAACGACCCGACCGCCAAGATGAGCAAGAGCGACACAGTGCGCGGCCATGCCATCCGTATTACCGATGGCCCCGATGAGATCAAGTATGCGATCAAGCGCGCTGTCACCGATGCCCACAGCCAGATCAGCTTCAGCAGCGACCCCGAACGCGCTGGGGTTAACAACCTGCTACAAATCTATCAGCTATTCACCGGCAAGACCCGCCCTGAGATCGAGGCACATTTCGCTGGCAAGGGTTATGGTGCGCTCAAGGGCGACCTCATGGACGTGATCACTGAATCGCTGCGGCCCATCCGCGAGCGCTATCAGCACCTGCTGGCCGACCCCGCCGAACTCGATCGACTCCTGGCGATCGGTGCCGAGCAAGCCCGTGCCGTGGCCGAGCCGAAGTGCCGCGAGGTGTTGGAGCGCGTGGGCTTTTTGCGGCCAAGCTAGCAGGAATTCAGCATTCTGGATTCAAGACGAGTGCCGGAGACACACATGCACCTGATCCCTTCGCTCGATCAAGTCCGCGCCCTGCGCGACCAGGGCAATTTGTGCCCGATCTACACCGAGACGCTGGCTGATCTGGAAACGCCGGTGGGGGCGTTTCTCAAGGTTGCGCGCGGGCCGTGGGGCTTTCTGCTGGAATCGGTCGAGGGCGGGCGCAATATCGCGCGCTACTCGTTTATTGGTGTGGAACCCTACCTGACGCTGCGCATGGACAATGGTGTGGCTCACGCCATCCAGGGCGGCTACAAGCAGACGCTTTCCTATAGCGACCCGCTGGCGGTGCTTGATTCGTACCTGCGCGATTACCGGCCCGTGCGCCTGCCCGACCTGCCGCGCTTTGTGGGCGGCGCGGTCGGCTACCAGGGCTATGAGACAGCGGCCTGCTTTGAGCGGCTGCCGGTGCCGGATCAGCGCGATTATGTGATGCCGCTGGGCCAGTGGCAATTTGTCGATACGCTGCTGGCCTTCGATCATCTCAAACATAAAATCAAAGTGATCACGCACCTGCACCTCGACGCCGACGATCTGGAGGTTGAGTACAACCGTGCGGCGGACAGGATCGCGGCGCTGGTCGAGCGGCTGGCCCAACCGCTGCCGCAGGGAGCAGGGGTCATGGGTCAGGGGTTGGGAGTTGCCCAGGACAAGACGGTGCTCCTGACCCCTAGCCCCCGATCCCTGGCCGCTAGCTCGAACGTCTCGCAGCAGGAGTACGAGCGGCGGGTGCGTGTGGCGCAGGAGTACATTGCGGCGGGCGATATTTTTCAGGTCGTGCCGTCGCAGCGCTTTTCGCGGCCTGTTTCCGTCGATGCGTTTACGATCTACCGCGCGCTGCGCACGATCAATCCCTCGCCCTACATGTTCTACCTGCGCACGCCTGAGGGCGAACTGGTCGGCGCGTCGCCAGAGCTGCTGGTGCGGGTCGAGGACGGGCTGGTGACAACCCACCCGATCGCCGGGACGCGCCCGCGTGGCCAGGACGACGCCCAGGACACGCTGCTGGCCGACGAGCTGTTGGCCGACGAAAAGGAGCGCGCCGAGCATCTCATGCTGGTCGACCTTGGCCGCAATGACATTGGGCGAGTTTCACGGCCAGGGACTGTGAGCGTGCCGGCCTTTATGTTCGTCGAGAAGTTCAGCCATGTGATGCACCTAGTTAGCCATGTGACGGGGCGGCTGCGCGACGATATGAGCGCACTGGATGCGCTGCGGGCGACCTTTCCGGCCGGCACAGTCAGCGGCGCGCCCAAGATTCGCGCGATGGAGATCATCGCCGAGCTGGAAGGTAGCCAGCGCGGCATCTACGCTGGGGCAGTTGGCCATGTCGGCTTCAATGGCGATCTAGATACCTGCATCGCGCTGCGCACCATGGTGGTGGGCGACGGGGTGGCGTATGTGATGGCGGGCGGCGGCGTGGTGGCCGATAGCTATCCCACGGCGTATTATCACGAGTTTTGAAAAAACGCGGCGGCGCTGCTGCGCGCGATCGAGGCGGCGGAGGCGTTGTGAAGTGATGACAAGATGACCAGATGACCAGATGACCAGGTGACCAGGTGACCAGGTGACAAGATGACCAGGTGACCAGGTGACCGGGTGACCAGGTGACGAAATATGGGTACCCCCCGTAGCGGC
>JACMIM010000457.1 GCA_014381165.1 Roseiflexaceae bacterium | reverse complement strand
TAACATAGGGCCAAGCGCGGCTAGAAACAGGCCACTGCTCGACGCGACCCCGCCGCCATCTCGGAAGATCAGCAGCGCGAACAACGCCATGGTGGTCACCCAGCTGCCAAGTCCACTCACAAAAGTTGCGAGTAGAAGAAGAGCAAGCGAGCGATTCTGTAGCAGCGCTTTCATCCAGGCCTCCTTATCGTAGTTCGATAACTACGATAAGGATAACTTGTGTCGAGCAGAGTCGCATCAGTCTTGAGACGTATATCGTAGTTACACAACTACGATATAGAATAAACCTATTCTAGCCGAATCGTGTATAATCGCGTCGCACACGATTCCGCTTATAATCCGTCCCAACCATCTAGCATTTGAGTGCTAGGAACGCTGAACCACCCAATAACTTCTCCATCAGCCCGCTTAAGCGGGCTTCGCATACCAGCAGCGGGCTTCAAGCCCGCTGGTGTAGAGGAACATTTAATGACCAACTACCGAGAGTTCGGCTTTGCCACCCGCGCGATCCACGCCGGCCAGGAACCTGACCCCGCCACTGGCGCGGTGATCGTACCGATCTACCAGACTTCGACCTTTGCCCAGGATTCGATTGGCGTACACAAGGGCTATGAGTATTCGCGCAGTGGCAATCCCACGCGCACCGCGCTTGAAACAGCGCTGGCCGCGCTCGATGGCGGCGCTGCGGCGCTGGCCTTTGCCTCTGGCCTGGCAGCCGAATCGACGCTCATGCTGCTGCTCGCAAGCGGCGATCACGTCATTTGTGGTGATGATGTCTATGGCGGCACGTTTCGCTTGTTCGACAAAGTCTTTACCCGCCACGGCATCACCTTTGATTATGTCGATACCAGCGATCTGGAACAGGTGCTGGATGCGGTGCGCCCCGAAACCAAAATGGTCTGGATCGAAACGCCAACCAACCCGCTGCTCAAGCTGGCCGACATTGCGGCGATCACCGATCAGACTAAGCCGCACGGCATCCTCACCGTGGTCGACAACACCTTCGCCTCGCCCTTCTTCCAGCGGCCGCTTGAGCTTGGTGCCGATATTGTGGTCTACAGCACCACGAAATACATGGGCGGCCACAGCGATGTGGTCGGCGGGGCGCTGGTGCTTAAGGACGCCGAATTGGCTGAGCGCGTGATGTTCTTCCAGAACGCGGCGGGTGGCGTGCCAGGGCCGTTCGACAGTTGGCTGGTGCTGCGTGGCCTGAAAACGCTGGCGCTACGCATGCGCGCCCACGAGACCAACGCACTGGCGGTGGCAGCCTTTCTTGAGCACCACGCTGCGGTCGAGCGCGTGATCTACCCCGGCCTGGCCTCGCACCCGCAGCACGCGCTGGCGCGGCGACAGATGCACGGCTTTGGCGGCATGATCTCGGTGATTATGCATGGCGGCGCGGCGGCGGCACGAACAGTGGTCGAGCGCACCCGGTTGTTCACCCTGGCGGAGAGCCTGGGCGGCGTCGAGAGCCTGATCGAGGTACCTGCAGCCATGACGCACCTCAGCGTGGTAGGCTCGAAGCTGGAAGTGCCCGCCGGTCTGGTGCGGCTGTCGGTTGGCATCGAGGAGGCCGAAGACCTGATCGGCGATCTCGAAGCGGCGCTGGCTTGAACCTGACCCAGCGTTTAAGCGCCGGGCTAAGGGGCTTGGCATGTGTGGTCGCACCACCAAATAGCCCGGCGCTTTAGCGCCGAGTGCGGATGCGCCGGGTTGCTTGACGCGCTCTTGTATACTACACAGGCAAGAATCATTCGCACAATAGGTGAACGAGCGGCCAGCATGGCGCTGGCGCGTGGAGTGCGGCGGGTTGGAACTCGCCGAACAAGGAGATCGTATGCAGTCGCGTGCTTCCTCATGGATCGTCGCTTTGCTTGGCACACTGTTGGTCACATCGGCGTTTCTTCCAGCTACAGTACCGGCGAGCCTTGCCGCCCCTGCGCGCGCGCTGACGCCGACCGCCGAGCCGCCAACTCCGACGCTCACGCCGTCGCCGACGCCAACCGGCTCGCCAGCGCTCACACCGTCGCCAACACCAACCGGCTCGCCAGCGCTTACACCATCGCCGACGCCAATCAGCTCGCCGACTCCAGCGCCGCAACCACCGCCTGCGACACCAGGTCAACCACCATCTGGTACACCCGATGTGGCAGTAATCAAAACGGTCGATACTCCAAGCGCTCAGATTGGCGGCATACTGATCTTTACGTTGACCGCGACCAATCTTGGCAATGCGCCTGCCGACAATGTAATTGTGACTGACACACTGCCAGGCGAGCTGGATGTAATCGAGGTTTCGACCAGCCGTGGCGCGGTCTTCCAGCGCGATCGCACGATCACCGTGGAATTGAACACAGTGCAGCCCGGCGAGATCATCACCATCCGCATTGTCGCGCGGGTGAATGAGACGGCCAGGCCACCGCAAATCCGCAACGTCGCGGTCATTTCGACAACCACACCCGGCGACGACCCACGCAATAACACCTCGCAGGTGACGGTCGAAATCACCGGCCCGCCCGCTTCGCCGACACTGCCCGCCGGGCAGACGCCTGCCGGTCAGTCGCCCGTTGCGCCTGGGCCAGTCGTGCCACCGCCCGCCAGCCTACCCTCAACAGGTGTGACCAACGACATGGCTCCACTGCTGCTGATGCTGGGCATCGCGCTGCTTGGCCTGAGTTTGCTGCTTAAACGCCAGCATCGCCAGAACTAGCAGTGCCCTCAATAACATACGCGCAGGGGTAGGTTTGCACCTCGCCCCTTCGCGTGTCTACCACTGAATTTGAAAGCCCTGCTCCTGGCCGGTCGGGCGCTCCCAGGCGACATCGACCTGTTCGACTCGCGCGTGCCCCGGCCCAATATAGCACCAACTTACCACCTGCTTGACGGCTGGGCGCGGCCCCTCGAAAACAGCCTCCACACGGCCATCCTCCAAATTGCGCACCCAGCCGAGTATCTGGTGCAAGCGGGCCTGCTCGCGTGCGCTTGCGCGAAAATTGACGCCTTGCACACGGCCACTGATCAAAACACGAGCACGTACCAACTCCATAACTGCGCCACCTCTGCTTCAACGAATTGTGTATATTCATCATACTACAGTGCGTAACAAAAAGAACCGAGAACTGCAGAACCGCAGAACCGCAGAACCGCAGAACAAAGACTAAAGAGCAAAGAGCCGGTTCTCGGTTCTCTGTTCTCTGTTCTCTGTTCTGCGGTTCTCTGCCCTCGGTTCTCGGTTCCCTGTTCTCGGTTCTCGGTTCTCGGTTCTCGGTTCTCGGTTCTCTGTTCTTTGTTTTTTGTTCTCGGTTCTCGGT
>JACMIM010000456.1 GCA_014381165.1 Roseiflexaceae bacterium | reverse complement strand
CTCATGACAAATTCGAAGTCGTCGCCTCGATTTCTCAACCCGCCAATGCTGCCGCAACCCTTCGGCTATAGCCATGTCGTCGAAACGTATGGCGGGCAAACGATCTATATTTCTGGCCAGGTCGCGCTAGATGCAGCAGGCAACCTGGTCGGATTCGCAGATCTGCACGCGCAGACGCAGCAGGTTTTCACAAACCTTCAGGCTGCGCTCGCATCAGTTGACGTAACCTTTAGTCATGTCGTGAAAATGACCTATTTTCTGCTCGACATCAGCCAAATAGCCGTTGTACGCAGTGTGCGCGATCAGTATATCAACATACAGCACCCGCCAGCCAGTTCGGCGGTAGAGGTGCGACGCTTGTTTCGTGATGACTTACTGATTGAAATTGAAGCAATTGCAATCATATAGAGCATCATTTCTTCCGCACACCAATGCTGTATTCGCCATAGCCTTGTGGGAAGTGGGGCAGAACTTGGATGTAGTAGTTGTTGTTCACAAGCGCTTCGATTTCAATCTTACTATGCACAGCACCTTCACCTGCTGGCGTGCATTGTGAGCTGAGAAACTCGGCGGCGGCATTGTAGGCTGCGATAGCCAGCCCAGTGTAGCGCCCGTATGCTCCAAAACAATAGTACTCGTCACTACCGAGAATGAGCGTATCGGCAACATTCGATAGCTCAATTACATAGGTAGCGCCGGCCTCAGCCTGGAAGTAGTACCAATCTCTGTCAGGAACATTCGTGCTATACCCGGCTGGCCGTTCCTCGAACGCACTCTTGACCTCGGCATCGAGCGTTAACGCACTTGCATTTGGCAAGCGATTATTCGGTTCCAGACTTGCCGGATCGCTTGTTCCCGCTGGCTGATCGTGCTTTGGTACAACGCGCAGGCTGTAGATACCAGTATCTCGTGCAACGTGCGAAAAGACACGAATGTAATGGACGCCATTCACCGTAGCCGTGAGTTCAGCTACCGAATGCACGCTGGCCGAACCACTTGGTGTACATGTGGTCGTTATGGTATCGAGGTTGGGGGCCAGCAGCGCCAAGCCAAGCCCACTGTAATTACCGTATTTGTCATCGCAGTAATAGTCGCTGGAACCAAGGCCAAGTAGATCCTCTACATTGAATAGCTCGACCACATATGTTCTTCCGGCCACCGCATTGAACTGATACCAATCTTCATCGGCGAGTTCTGCGATGTAGGAGCTTTGCTGCGGGTCGATCGCACTCGTGAGCGCGCTTTCATAGCCTGGTTTGATCGGGAATTCGTTAGGCGCTTCATTATTTGGCTCGAACGAGATTCGCTGCCAGCTTGCTGCATCTTCGCCGTATTTGGGCGCGACACGCAGTTTATACGTACCGACAACTTTTTCGGAGTTCGGGAAGACACGAACCACATAGACGCCATCTACTTTGGCTTGAAAGCTCAACCCCGAAAAGGTATTCCCTCCGCGATTTTGCTTGCATTGCGTAGCAACAGGGTTTTCACCTGGGTCGTAGACCGCTAACCCCAGCCCTTTGTAGGTGCCATAGCTGCCAAAACAGTTGTAATCGCTTGTCGATAGACCGAGTTTGCCATCGACATCGAACAATTCCACCACATAGCTACGGCCAGCAACAGCGTCGATCGCATAGTAGTCGTTATCGGTAAAGGCATCGATCTCGCCAGTTATCGGATAATTCGCCCCCAGTGAATCAAGCGCTTGTGCGCTACCAAGGGTATCATTAGGTTCATTTTCGCCAACCGGTGGCGACGCATCGAACAAGCTCACTGGCAGCACATCAGGCGCATTATACCCAATACTGCCCGCAGCCGGTGTGTCAGATCGCTCGATCGCTAGGACTGGCGCAATGTTGGCAGTCTTGTTGATTGTATCGAGTCGAACCTCTTGAAGTTGGTCTGGACGCAATGAGACGCTCTGGTTGCTGATACTGTTATCGCCGCCTTCGACCGTCAAATCGACATCAAGCGTGTCGCTTGTAAACGTGATCTTGAAGGTTGCCAGGCCATTCTGGTCGGTGAGATCGTTAAAGGTATTCCCAGCAGTAATCAGAATGACCTTGGCATTGTTGACTGGCTGCAGCTTTTCCTTGTTCACAACCCGCACAACGACGGAACGCTCGTCTTCGTCGAGCGGGCGTAGGCTCAGTGGAATGGTTCGACTGCGCGAAAGGCTGAGCGCTTCCTCATACACCTGGTACCCGCTCGCTTCGGCCACAAGCCGGGCCTCGCCAAATGAATCGTCGGCGGTGAAGGTTGCGTTGCCATTTGAATCGGTGATTTGCTTGATCGGTATTTCGCCGCCGTACATGAGGAAGACGCTGGCGCGCGCAACCGATTCTCCGTCAGGATTAGTGATACGCACGGCGATGTTGGATTTCCCGCCATTGCCATTGATGATCTCGAACCAAAGATAGGCGCTACCAATCGCCAACGCCACAACGCCAAGCGTAATTAAGGATGGGCGCAGCATTCTGTTGCGCGCCGTGAAGAACAGGATAAGCGCGCCTAAACTGCCGATCGCAACGGCAAGCGGGCTGAAATCTGGCTCGCGGTAGGTGATATACCCTGAAATCAGCAGCGATACCAACGCAACAACAATAAAACCGACGGTGATACGAAACGTAATTTGCTTGCGCTTCGACTGCCGATCAGGTTGAGCTGTTGCGCATGCAACCGGCGTTTGCGCGTCCTGTGGCTCGATCAAGCGGCTGTCTGAGGGTGCTGTGGGTGTTCCTTCGGTCGCAGCATCATCCAAATCCGGCGTGCGCTCTTGATCGTCGTTTTGTTTGCTTTCCACAATTGCCTCCTGCCGCAGCTACAACAGATGATCAGAGGAATAGAGCATCCCTGCCGGAATCGTAAAAGGGGAGGTAGTTTTTCGGGGGCTGAAGCCCCCAAACCCCCGCTTTGCGCTCACGCGCATGGGTACAACTCAAATAGGGATGCTATACATACTCAATCTGAAACGATACGAGCTGAATCGACCGCTTTAGATGCGATATTCAGCCTGATGATGTCGGGGTACGTTCGCTATCCTGTGGCGCGTCATCGAGCGACATTTCGTACAGTTGAGTTGGCTGAAGCGTCACATTTTGGGTGGCAGCCTGCTTTCCAGTGGCATTCACGCTGATATCGGCAGCGAGCGTCGCGCCATCGAACGGAATAGCATACGTCGCCAACCCGTTTCCATCGGTGAGATCGCTGTAGACAGCGCCCTGGGCGATCACGGTTACTTGCGCATTGGCAATTGGTGTGCGATCGACAGCGTGGACGATACGAACGATAATCGAGCGGTTGTTTGCGTCCTGCGGGCGAAGCATCATCGTAACGTTGCGGCTTTCGGTGAGATCGACAGTATCTTCACGTACTTCATAACGGTCGGCCTGCGCGACAAGCTGGCCCGTTCCTGCGTCGGAGCGAATGCTAAAGACGGCGATTCCCTGAGCATCTGTTGGTTGTGTCGTAGTGGCTTGGCCATCGTGCAGCAGCGTGATCGCCACCCTGGGCAGTGATCGCCCGTCCGGGTTTGTGGCGCGCACCGTGATGTTGACTGGTTGCGAGCGCGCACATGGTAAATTCAGCTGCTGGCAGAACGCGCCATAATCAGCGCCTGCGCTGATTGCCGCAGCCATACATCCAAACACAGCCATGCAGGCAACAATAACCACAACAATTGGGTGCTTCTGAACTCGTTCAAGCCATGGACGTGAAAGCGGCGGTGGTGCTGGGTCGCCCTGGCTGCTTGTGGCAGCAGCGGGGGGTGTCGCCAGATTGCCAAGCGGTTCTTCGTGCGGCAGGTCTTCGACATCAACGCCCCATGCACGAAGGTTCGCTTTACTACGCTGAATATGTTGCCGCGCGTCAGCAATATTGTGCATCACCGAAAGTGGCACATGTGCTTCGCCGCCGTACCGGCTAGCTTGCTGTATAAGGTGGGCTAAACTACGGCGGTATTGTTGCAGCAACTGCTGCTCGCCGTCGATATCTGCTTGCGCGGGCATACATTCCATACTACTAGAAGGCACGCAGCTGCCCAAAGGCTTCGCATTTTGCTACGAAACGCAAAGCAAACAATCCCTTTTGGGAGTTATGCGGTTGCCCAAGCGCTTTCATTTCGCCTACGGCGGGGGTGGAAATATCTCATAATTGTTGCGGTTTTTGGCGCAAAGCGCTAAAAACCGCAACAAAAAAGATATATCTTCCATGCTGCCGCAGGCAGGAACGGCCAACTGTGTAAGTCCTACTTTTATTGGGCTTTCTGGAGCTTGGCACCAGAAAGCCCAATAAAAAGGATCGTTAGTTCATGGTGCCGTAGGCGAAAGGTGCCAACTGTTTGAGTTTCAACTACACGAAAGACCGATGTATCGATCTCGAATGTAGCGCAGGTACCGTAGGGCCAGACGACATATGGTTTGTGGATACACCGATTATAGCATACCTATTGCCTAGCTTCTAGTGCGAAAATGCTTTTTGCGATAACCATGCTGTTATGGCTGGCTGCCCGTTTAGCCCGGCAAGCTGCTGGTCGACCACCAATACCAGCTTGCCGCGTGCCCGCCCCGTGGCGCTGTGGCGGTGCGCCGCCGCCGCCTCGGCCAGCGGGTAGCGCTGATCGATCAGTGGGCGCAGCTGGCCAGCGTCGATCCAGCCACTCAGCGCTGCCAGATCGCTGCCGCTCGGCTGCACCAGCAGCGATTTCAGGCGCTTACCCTGGCGGAAGCGTGCCAGCCAGGCCGGCGAGAGCTTTTCGATAAACGGATTGACGCTGACGAACACACCGTTTGGGCCTAGTGCCGCCAGCATCCGGCGGAATGACAGCGTATTGACCGTATCGAAGACGATATCATACGGCTCCTGCGCCTCGGCAACGGAATGTTGGGTGTAATCCAGCACCGCATCGGCCCCCAGTTCACGCACGAGGTCGAGGTTGCGCCCGCTTGTGGCCGCCGTCACATGCGCGCCGAGCGCCTTGGCGATCTGCACCGCGAACGATCCAACCCCACCCGAGGCACCATACACCAGCAGGCGCTGGCCAAGTTGGAGCTGCGCACGATCACGGAGCGCCTGGAGCGCGGTAAGCCCGGCCAGCGGGACGCCCGCTGCGTCGCCAAGCGCGATAGATTGTGGCGCGTGCGCCACATGCTGCTCGGTCACAGCGACAAATGCTGCATAGCCACCTCCCGTGATCGTGGGCAGCATCGCGTAGACCGCATCGCCGGGCTGAAAGCGCGTCACCTGCGGCCCAATGGCGTCGACCACCCCCGCGATGTCCGACCCTGGCACAAACGGCAACGCAAGCCGCATGACAAAACGAAACTGCCCGTTGCGCAAGCGCCAGTCGGCGGGATTGACGCCAGCGGCGGCGACCCGAATACGCACCATGTTCGCCCCAACCGCTGGGATGGGCAGTTCCAGCGCTTCCAACACCTCCGCTGGGCCGTAGCGGCGGAAACCGACCGCGTGCATTGTTTCCATGCTTGTGTAATCCCTTCAGATGGTTATATTTCTACCTACAGTTTGGTAGAAAAGCGAATCAAAAAAAATTTAACGCGTGCGCCATCCATCCAGTATCATATCGACAAGCTGTAGGCCTACTTCTTGACTGGATATAGTTCGGTATGCTGCGGGAATGGCGTGCGTGCTTTCGATCAGGCTGATCAGCGCCATTGCCGCCAGGCTCGAATCAGGAACGCCGATCAGGCCAGCCTGCACGGCGCGCTCGATCGCCACGACGATCGGCGTGCGCAAGCTTTCATAGGCCAGCAGCATCAGCTGATCGGCTTGCGCCGGCTCAAGCGTGGGCAGATCGGCCTGGGACATACGGATGATGTCGAACGGCGGCTGTGCGACAAGCCAGCCTGCAACGGCGTGCAATTGCGCGCGTAGATCAGTGCCAGCGCCAGTGATGGCAGCTTCTAAACCCTGGCGGTGCCGCCTAAAACTGCGCTCCATGACTTCGACATACAATTGCCCCTTGCCATTGGGCGCGTAATAATACAGCGACGCATGGCGCATGCCGACCACGCTGGCGATATCGCGAAGCTTGACCGCAGCGAACCCGCGCGCAGCAAACAGCTGCTCGGCAGCATCGAGAATACGCACGCGGGTTGCATTGTTGGGGATGTCATTCATTATTCTACCTACTTGTTGGTAGAATACTAATACAGCTACGTGCGTTTGTCAAGCTGCTGTTTTACCGGGCACATGCCCGACCCGGCGCTGCAGCGCCGGGCTAGTGGGCTTGGCGTGTGTCCGTCTGTCCAACGTCTCGGTACTACGGTTAGGGCTGATGCTTGGACGAAAGCTTATCGTGCCGCAATTACTTGGCGCTGGTCGGTGAGATAAGCGAAAAGTAGGAATAGCCCGACACCCCATAAAATCCAGGCTGCTCCGAGTGTGATCTGAGCTGGATCGGTGCCGTAGAGTTGGCGTCCCCAGGTCAGCGCAATCCCATCGCACAATGTCGCGGCCACGACTCCTACAGCGATACCTGGCACCGTTTGGCCTGCTTCGAGCCTGGCAACCTTCTTGACGAACAGCACCGAAAGCCAGCAGATCGGAACAACGAGCACAAAGGTAAGTACGCTTGCGGTGGGGCCAAAGACACCAGCCGAACTACCAAAGAGCACGGCCATGGCCGCCACAAACCAGAAGATCACACCAAGAACCACCAGCATTGCCAGCTGGCCTAGTGCCAGCGCGTCGGGCCGTTTGCCAACAGAGCCGGTTCCCTCGCCAAGTGTCGGCGTTTGCGTTACCATACTAACCTCCTAGAAGTAAACTTGTAGCAGTCGCTACATAAATATTGTAGCATGTGCTACACTGTGAGTCAAGGGGCATGTACGGATATGAAAAAAGCTGAATCACGACGACAACAACTCCTCGAGCGTATGGCCGATCATGTGCTTGCCCATGGCTTGCAGGGTGCCAGCCTGCGCCCACTGGCTGCGGCAGCGGGAACGAGCGACCGGATGCTGCTGCATTACTTCGCGGACAAGGAGGCATTGCTCACCGCGACGCTGGCCTTGGTCACACAGCGGCTGATCGCGGTGTTGGAACTGTCTCGGGCTGATCCAATGCCATTCCAGCGCTTACTTCCCCACCTCGCCGGAACCATCAAGGACGCGCGGATTCAACCCTACATGCGCCTCTGGCTCGAGCTAGTCACTGTTGCAGCCGTGGAAAAGGAACCCTTCCGCGCGATCGCCCAAGGCATCTGCAGTAGCTTTTTGAACTGGATCGCTGCGGCATTACAGGTGGAACCGGAGCAGGAACGTGCGCCCTTGGCGGCGCTCATGTTGGCGATACTGGAAGGGTTGATTATCTTTGATGCGCTCGGCGATGATGCAACACGCACCGGTGCGCTTGCCGGCGCTGCGCTCGAACTTGCCGCTGGTCGAGGAACTGTAGCTCTATCACCAGAGAGCGGGAATGCGACGTGACCATATGGTAAAAACTGCTGGAAT
>JACMIM010000455.1 GCA_014381165.1 Roseiflexaceae bacterium | reverse complement strand
GGTGACGAGATGACGAGATGACGAGATGACGAGATGACGAGATGACGAGATGACGAGATGACGAGATGACGAGATGACGAGATGACGAGATGACGAGATGACGAGATGACGAGATGACAAGCGGGCGTCATCTTGTTACCTCGTCAATGATACCAGCTATCTCGATGATGCTGATCAGCTTGTCGAATGCCGCCGCCTTTGCGCCCACGGCGAGCAGTGGCACGGGGTTGCGGGTGTGGCCGGGCGAGGCGATGCTTTCGATGTTGCCGTGGTCGCTGGAAAGCAACAAGGTATCCTGAGGCCGCTGCGCCGCCATTACTGCGCCGAGAAAGCTGTCGAGCAGGGCAAATACCTCGTGGGTGGTTTGCTGCGCGCGCCCGTGGCCAGCTAAGTCGGGTAAAAAGTTCTCGTAGAAGACCAGGTCGTGATCGTGCGCGAGCCGAGCCAGCGCCGTGCCGGCCTGCGTAGGCGAAACAAGCGTAATCTGTTCGCCGCGCCCGCGCATGGCCGCCCCGCTGACATCCCAGGCCACCGCTGCGCCGCGTTGCAGATCCTCCAGATCGCGGAAGCGCAGCCCTGCGCCTTCCGCCGCGATCACGCTGGCCGATTTGCGGATGCGCCGTGCTGCCAGCGCCTGCCAGTAGGCGGGCGTAAAAGCGTTGGCGAAGGTCGCGCGCCCGCCACGCTGGGCCACGCGGCGCAGGATGTTCTGCTCGGCCAGCAGCTGACGCAACGCGACTGGCGGCACATGCGGCTGGTGTCGGCCGTGTAGCGCCGCCGCGTTTACCCCGGCCAGCAGCGCGGTCTGGCCTGTTCCACTTTGTGGCAGCCCCACTATCCCAAGAGTTGCGTCGATGGGTTTGAAGACGATGGAATCTACTTCTCTGTGGTAAAAAGTTTGGGCTGTTTCCAGCACAAGCGGCCCGCCAAGCAAGGCGTGCAGGTGCGGAGTAGGCGCATCGGAAAGCGGGTTGTCTGGGCCGCCAGGCGCGAGGCCGACGCCGTCGAGAAAGACAAAAATAAGTGCCATGGGTAATCTACTCAGCATTCAGCGCCCAGCCTTGTGTACGTGTCGGGCTGTCTTCTAACTTCAAAATAGTGTATACGTATTATGCTGCATTCTGGCTCACGAATTTCGAATTCTAGCGCTGTTTGACAGCGTACCACACGCCGAGTATAATACTGCGGATTGTAAAATCTATCGACTGAACATCCGCCTTGGCCTTTCCCTCCCGCCGACTCGACCTTTTCAAATGCCGAGATCAACGAGAGACAGCCAGCGCGGAGCCTTTGCGGGCACCAATGATGGGTCGCGGCTCTGCCAATGCACAGTGTTTTAACCCTGGCTGTGCGCGCTTGCCTGTCCTGATTTGGCGCGTCTATCTCCGTAAATGCACTCATCTGTTATTCGTTTCTGCTGCGAGTGGATAGCGCGGCAGAGTACTCAATTTTTGGTTTTGGAGGCTTTTGAATGAACGCGTTTCCTATTAAGGCTGAACAGGATTTGGAAGATCTTGACTGGACCCGCCTGCTAGACGAGTATGATTACGCCACACCGCAGCGGGGCGAGCTTCGCGATGGTATGGTGATCCGGCTCGAAAGCGACATGATGCTCGTTTCGATCGGCACCAAGCGCGAGGGCATCATCCCGCAGGGCGATTTGAAGTCCATGGGCGATGAGTTTGCAAAAAATTTGAAGGTTGGCGATCCGATTCAAGTGTATGTGCAGGATCCTGAGAACCGCGAAGGCGAGCTGATTCTCTCGCTAACTATGGTACAGGTAGCAAAGGACTGGGAGGAGGCCGCGCGCTTACAAGGCGAGGGTGGCATGGTTACTGGCCAGGTGATTGGCTATAACAAGGGCGGTCTGCTGGTGCAGTTCAGCCGCATCCGTGGCTTTGTGCCAGCCTCGCAGGTTGCGCAGCTGCACGGGCGCACCGCTGCTGAGGAGCGCCAGCAGGCGTTGCAGCGCATGGTCGGCCAGAACATCCCGCTCAAGGTGATCGAGGTCGATCGCGAGCGCAACCGTCTGGTGCTTTCTGAGCGCCTGGCGACCCAGGAGTGGCGCAAGGCGCAGAAGCACCGGCTGCTCACCGAGCTTCAGCCGGGTGATGTGCTTTCGGGCCGCGTCAACCAGCTCACCAACTTCGGCGCGTTTATCGATCTCGGTGGTGCAGATGGCCTGGCGCATATCTCTGAGCTGTCCTGGCAGCGGGTTAATCACCCGCGCGAGGTACTTTCTCCCGGCCAGGAAGTCAAGGTTATGGTTGTCGAGGTCGATGCTGACCGCGAGCGGATCGGCCTGAGCCTGCGCCGCCTGCAGTCGAACCCCTGGGAATCGATCGACCTGCGTTACGCGCTTGGCCAACTGGTCAGCGGCCCAGTGACGAACGTTACACCGTTTGGCGCGTTTGTGCAGATCGAGGAGGCGGTCGAGGGGCTTATTCACGCCAGCGAGCTGAATGTCGACCCGCAGGCCCAGCCGCGCGATCTGCTCCAGCCTGGCCAGACCATCACGGCTAAGATTATTAGCCTGGACAAGCAGCGCCAGCGCATGGGCCTGAGCATTCGCCGCGTTAGCGACGCCGTTGTGGCAAGCGATGACGAGGCTGCCGTGGCTGATGCTTCAGCGGCTGAGACTCCCGTGATTGCAGCTCCTGTGGCTGAGGCTGTTGAGTCCGATGCTCCTGTGGCTGAGGCTGTCGAGGCCGCAGTTCCTGTAACTGAGGCTCTCGAGGCTGAGGCTGTTGTGGCCGAGTAACACGCGCTGCTGGCTTTTTAGCACAAAGACACGAAGGCATAACAACCTTCGTGTCTTTGTGTTTTTTGGCCAAACTGCCGTGTTATGAAACGATTAGACCTTGGCCCTCGGCCCAGAAGCGCAGGCTGGCCATTGCGCCCAGCTCGATCACCGTGAACACAACCGCCAGCGAGGCCGGTTTGGCCAGTTGGGTCAGCTGCACCACGCGGCCATCGTAGCCCATTGCGAGAGCAGCGACGATCACATTCACCAGGTAGAGCACGCCGGTAATGCCCAGCCAGGCGCTGAACGCGATCGGCCAGTACATGAACGTAATGTTGCCATACATCGCCGCCAGCACCGCCCCATTGATCGCCAGTGCCGCTCCAAGCTCCAACCAGTTCTTGATGATACGGGTCTCAGTCTCGGGGCTTTTGCGCAGCGAGAGGTTGAAGACCAGCAGCAGCAGCACCGCAATGCTGACGCCCATACCGGTGCCAGTGAGCGTGCGCAGCCAGTTCATGGGCGTGTATAGGTGCGGCAACAGCATGTCGCGCAGCATCGAGTTG
>JACMIM010000454.1 GCA_014381165.1 Roseiflexaceae bacterium | reverse complement strand
TCCCTATTCCCTATTCCCTATTCCCTGTTCCCTGTTCTCTGTTCCCTGTTCCCTGTTCCCTGTTCCCTGTTCCCTGTTCTCGGTTCTCGGTTCTCGGTTCTCGGTTCTTTGTTCTCTGTTCTTTGTTTTTTGTTCTCGGTTCTCGGTTCTCCATCCCCCTTCCAACTCTAATCGAGCAGTTTGCGCGCTTGGAGCATAAGATCCTTGCTGCGCCGCAACGCGCTAAGGAACTCGAGCTGATCAGGGTCGGACTGGGCTTCAAGCGCCGCAAGCCGCCCTTCTAGTTGTGCCAGCGCCCGCTCCTCGCTCGGCTGAACTGAACGAATGCTACGAAGGTTGTCGTTCAGCACCTGGATGAACGCAGCCAGCGGTGGCGCGAAGATCAGCGCACCAAGCCCACCAAGCTCGCCAAGCACTAACAGCAGCAGCACTTGGAGCAGTGGGTTGACCCGGCCGGTATTTGCCCCCATCACCCGTAGCGCAAGCTGATCCACGGCAACATGCACTACCACGCCACTCAGCAACACAATGCCCGCCAACAGCGGCGCGACGGTTGCCGCGAGTGCTGTGCTGATCAGTAGCATGACTGCTGGCCCAATCCGCGGGATGAGATGCGAGAGTCCGCCGAGCAACGCCAGCACCGCCATAAATGGCAGGCCCGCCACACCCGGCAGCAACTCGGCTAGGCTGTAGACGCCAAGTAGCAACAGGCTGGCAAGCACCACCGACGAGAGCGTGGCGAGAATATACGCGCCCACGGCTGTCTCTGTGTTGCGCCAGATATCGCGCGCCCGCACCCGTGTAGCCACCGGCAGCAACGAAAGCCACAGCCGCTCAAAGGAACTCACCTCACTAAGCCAATAAAACGACAGGCTTAATGTGGCGAGCAGCAGCACAATCTGCTCGAGCGAGCCGCCCAACAGTTCGATCGCCGTGCCGCTGAGCAGCTCTCTGAGGAGTTCATTCGCGACTTCTGGCGCTGGCATTACACCAACAAGCGATTGGCCAAGCACGCCGAGTTGCCCCAGCCAAGAAAGCAGGCTAGTATACCAGGCTGGAAATCCCTCGATGCCGGATGCAATGTCACCAGACAGCCCAAGACTAAAAACAAATCCTAGCCCGCCAAACACGGCAAGCAGCAACACATACCAGATCAGGATTGCCCAGCTACGGGCAATTCCACGTTGCTCGAGCAGGCGCACAAGCGGGCGTAGCATGGCCGAAAGTGCGAGCGAGCCGCCGAATAGCTCGAGTGCCGGCCGGAACGACCAGACCGCTACGAACGCCAGCAGCGTGATAAAAATGGTAATGGTTATCTGAGTCAGCCGCTTCATGATCGTCATTTCTGCGCAGATGCGAGCAACGCATCAAGGTCTTCTAGCACAATTTCCAGCGATTCTTCGTTGGCATCGGCCTCGGCGGTGGCCTCGGCATCTTTGGCTCGCAGCTGCTGGCGCAAATCGCCAGCCAGATCCTGAGTGTAATAGCGTAGCAGGGCCAGCTGATCACGTCCGCCGATTTCGAGCTGACCAGCGGCAGGCGCACGCAGCACATAGCGATCGAGCAGAACCTGGATTGCGGCAGCAAGCGGAACGGCAAGCAACGCACCCACAAGCCCAAACAGCTCGCTAAAAACTGCCAGCGCCAGCAGTGTCACCACGGGATTGACGCCTACCGTCTTATCCATTGCCCGTGGAACTACGATCGAACCCTCGATGAATTGCACAATGTTGGCGACAATCAATGCGAGGATGGCTTTTTCTGGCGAAACAGTCAAACCGACAACACCGGCAACAGCCATCGTAATAATTGGGCCGACATATGGAACTGCCTCTAGAACGCCGGCAAGAATTGCGATTGTTAGCGCATACGGCAGTCCAATCAGGCTGAAGCCGACAAACGAAAAGATTGCAATGGTTATGGAGAGAATCGCTAGACCGCGCACGAACGCGCCGATCTTCTTTTCGACCTCGTTCCACACCTCGACTGCCTCCGTTCGAATGTGCAGTGGGATGAGCAGCGCAACCGACTGTACAGCTAATGCACGATACGACAGCCAGTAGAAGCTGAGCAACAGTACTAACACACCAATACCAACCCCGCGCAGCAAGCCAGGGATAAAGGTGACTACGAACAGTTCTAATGCCCCAGTTTGATCACCTTCAAGCGTACTGAATGGATCCACCGGCAGCACAAATGCAAGATCGCGCAGCAGCCGCGAGGGTGAGCCGACAAGTGTTTCGCGTAGCTCAAGATAGCGCGCCGGCAGATCGACGGCCACAATCGCTATCTGCGCCAGAAAGAATGGCACAAGTGCGGCAATCACACCGCCGACAAAGGCAAAAAATGCCAGGAATACCAGCGTCGCCGCTAATGTCCGCCCAACGCCCCAGCCCCGCAGCCGATCGAACAACGGCGTTAGCGCCGTCGCCAGGACAATACCAAGAAAGAAGAAGATCACGACATACCGCAGTGCGATCAGCATCAATCCCGATAGAACAATGATCGAGACCAGCGCTGTACCAAGCGCGACCTGCCACAGCGTCACGCGCTGCCACCACGGCAGCAGCGCTACGGGTTGAGAGGACGGTGAGTGTTGAGTGGTCATAGTACTGAATTGACAGCCTTTACAATGCCTGATATGGGTCAAACCCAAACGCAACAAGTGTGCCAGCACGCCGTTCCTTAAGACTTTGTGAGAGCTTTGCCCCAGCCCTTCCCAAACACTGGCCCTGTGGTATGATTTGTGAATTAAACTGTGCAATAGCATTGCAAAGGCAGGAAAATGGCAAGTAACCCTCTTGATCTTTGTGATATAATTAACATTGTTGGGTGAGTAAGCTTGTACCATCACGAGAAAGGTCGCCCGCCATGGCATTTCCGGAACTCAAGACCGCGCGGAAGGTCGAGATGACGCTTCAGCGCGCCTCTAGTGCGATGCCAGAGCTTTCGAGCATCTTTTGGCGGGCGGGCCTGAGCGCCGATCTGCGCGCTGTCGAACAGCGGATCAACGAACGCGCGCGCTCCAACTCTCCGCTGCTCCACGGGGCGGGCGAGCACACCGTGGGCGCAGGCGGCAAACGCATGCGCGCGGCCCTCGTGCTGCTCGCAGCCCGGCTCGGCAACTATCAACTCAACCGGGCCATTCACCCAGCGGTGGCCGTGGAACTACTCCACGCCGCCACGCTGATCCACGATGATTTGGTAGATAACACTGCCCAACGGCGCGGGCGCAGCACCGTGCATACGCGCTGGGATAGCCATGTGGCGCTCATGCTCGGCGATTTCTTATTTGCTGCCTCGGCCTTTGAACTCTCGGCAGAACCCGACCCGCGCATTATTCACTTTTATGCTGAAGCGGCGCGCACGATTGTCGAAGGCGAACTACGGCCCGTCACGCAGCTCGTTCCACTGGAAGTGGCCCTGAACCAGTACCGCCGCAAGATTGGCGCGAAGACCGCGGTGCTGTTCGAGGCGGCGTGCAAGGCTGGCCTGACAGTCGGCGGCGGCAGTGATGCGCAGATTGCCGAGATTGGCCGGTTTGGCTACGAGCTTGGCATGGCCTTTCAGATCGTCGATGATGTGCTTGATGTTGTTGGCGATGAAGCGACACTCGGCAAGCCCGCCGGCAACGATCTGCGCGAGGGCACCCTGACACTTCCGCTGATCTATGCCGTCGATCACACCAGCGACCCCCTGCTGCGCGAGCTTGCGCAAACGGCACAGCCGGAAACAGCGCTTGTGCCGCAGATCCTGCGCGCGGTCGTCGCATCCGGTGGTGTGGAGCGTGCAATGGACGACGCACGGGCCAGCGTGGAGCGTGCCCAGCGCGTGCTGGAGTTCTTTCCACGCAGCGCCGCACGCGATGCCTGTGCGGACATGCTGGTGTTTGTACTCAACCGCCAAGTGTAGGTCCTTTGTGTTTCGTTGCTACGCCCAGCCCACCATCCTGAATTGCCAAACGCCCGTAGAGTAAATAGGTTCATACGAGCTACACTACCAAGCCTATTCTGCATGACTCTGAAGTACCGGCACGCCCCTAGTGGAGAACGAGCGATGACGATGCGCTATACGCCAGTGCAGACGCAAACCTTTCGCCATCGGACGACCGAAGAAGATCAGGATGCAACCTGGGAGGAACAGAGCGTGCAGGCCGTCGTGCAGCGCCGGGCCGCCGAACCAGCCGAAGACTCGGTGCAGATGTACCTCCGCGAGATTGGCCAGGTCTCGCTGCTCAATGCAGCCGATGAGATCGCCTTCGCCAAGGTTATCTCGCACGCTCAGGCCGCGCAGTCGCAGCTCAACTGCCACGATTGGGCAACCCTTGGCGAGCGTATTGTGCTTGAGCGTGCGCTTGTAGCTGGCGACGAAGCGCGCCGCCAGCTGATTCAGGCCAACTTGCGCCTGGTGGTGAGTATCGCGAAAAAGTACATTGGAAGCCCGCTCTCGTTCATGGATCTTGTGCAAGAAGGCAATATCGGGCTGATGCGCGCGGTCGAAAAGTTCGATTACACCAAAGGCAACCGCTTCTCGACCTATGCGACTTGGTGGATTCGTCAGGCGATCACCCGCGCTATCGCCGAGCAGAGCCGCCTGATTCGGCTGCCGGTTCATCTGAGCGAAGCGATCGGCCAGCTACGGCGGGCAACGCGCCAGTTGGAGCAGACGCTTGAGCGCGAGCCGAGCGCCGAGGAACTCGCGGCTGTCATGGGCACAAGCCTACGCAAAGTGCGGCGGCTACTTCAGGCGGCTTCGCAGCCAATCTCGCTTGAGCAGCCACTTGGCAGCGACGGCGAGGGCTTTTTCGGCGAACTGCTGGCCGACGAATCGGCGAGCACGCCGGTCGAGATCGCCGCACAACGCATGATGGAACAGGATCTGCTTTCCGCACTCGCGGCCTTGCCCGAACGCGAGCGCCGCATTCTGCGCCTGCGCTACGGGCTTGAGGACGGCCGCCGCCATACACTCGAAGAGGTCGGCATGGCCTTTGGCATCACGCGCGAGCGCACCCGCCAGATCGAGGCCGAAGCGCTGCGGCATCTGCGCACACCAGAAATTGGCGCGCAGCTTCAAGCCTACCTCGAATAACTATTCTGGCGGATGCTCCAGATCTTCTCCGCAGCAGCGGCAGCCATTCATGAGCTGCCGCTGCTGTTTGTTTGCGCCGTGCGCACATGTTCTATGGTACTCTTACTGCTACGAGGGCCACATGAGTCGCTGCCTTCAGCGGAGGAACTATGTTCGAGGGTTTATGGATCGAAGTAATCCTGATCGTTATCCTGATCATTGCGAATGGTTTTTTTGCTGCATCTGAAATAGCAATTGTGTCATCGCGTAAAAATCGGCTGGCCCAGCGCGCCGAGGATGGCGACCGCGGCGCGGCAAAGGCGCTCCAGCTTGCCGAGCACCCGAACCGTTTTCTTTCCACAGTGCAGGTTGGCATTACAATTATCAGCACGCTGGCGGCCGCCTTTGGTGGCCAGCGCTTCGCGGGCTTGTTGGCCGAACAGCTACGCCTGATCGATGGGCTAGCCCCTTACGCCGATGGACTGGCCCTATTTCTGGTTGTGCTGGCGCTCAGCTACTTTTCGCTGATCATCGGCGAGCTGGTACCGAAGCGGCTGGCCCTTCAGGGCGCGGAAAATGTGGCCCAAACCGTCGCCCCAGCCATGCTCATGCTATCACGCCTGGCCGCGCCGGTGGTCTGGTTTCTAACCTTTTCAACCGATGTGGTGCTGCGCCTGCTCGGCCGGGGCAACGCGATTGAGGAACCGATAACCGAGGATGATGTGATCGCATTGGTGCGCGAGGGCGCGGAGGAAGGCACGGTCGAGGCCTCCGAACAGGAGTTCATCAACAGCGTGTTTTCCTTCACCGATCGGATCGTGCGCTCGCTCATGACGCCGCGCACCCAGGTGGTCGCGGTCGAAATCAACACGTCGATCGAGGATGTCGTTCAGGCGATCACCGGTTCAGGCTACTCGCGCATCCCGGTCTATGACGAAACGCTGGACAAAGTGATTGGCATCTTGCACGCCAAGGATTTGCTACGCGACTGGGGGATGACCGCGCCGATCGACCTGCGACAGCTGCTACGCGTGCCACTGTATCTGCTGGAAAGCCAGCGCGCACTGGTGGCGTTTCAACAACTGAAGCAAAGCCGCAGCGCCCTAGCCATGGTGCTGGACGAGTATGGGCAGGTGGCCGGCGTGCTTTCGATGGAAGACATGCTGGAAGAACTTGTCGGCGATCTCCAGGACGAATACGACGACGCGGAAGAGACGATCATCCGGCGCGACGACGGGACATACCTGGTCGATGGACTGCTGACGTTTAGCCACGCGGTTGACCGGCTAGCGCTGTCGGTCTCCGATCAGGATCACGATGGTGATTTTGAAACCTTTGCAGGCTTTCTGCTCTCGCTGATGGGCCGCATCCCGACTGCCGGCGAGAAGATTACCTGGCACGGTTATGTCTTCGAGGTGATGGATATGGACGGACGGCGGATCGATAAGATTCTGGTGCGCCCGCCCACCCTTTCCAGCAGCGCCCAAACCGAGGCCGTGCTGGCCTCCGGCGTGGCATCACCACCCGCCGACACCCGGCATCAATGAACTGAATAGTCATCTTGTCATCTTGTCATCTGCGGTCGCACCCTCCCGACGCTTGACCAGCATGGTAAATTCACCCTGCTGCACCAGTTCGCCACGTTGGTTGAACGCCTGCACGCTCTTGACGATGATACCGCGATCAGGCGTGCTGGTTTCGCGCAGCGAGGCGACCTGAAGCACCGCGTGGATGGTGTCGCCAAAGCGGATGGGGGCAGTAAACGACCAGTTCAGGCCAAGGAATGCGATGATACCGTCGGAATCGATATCGGTACGGTATTTAAGCCCATTGACGACCGCGAGTCCAAGCAGGCCATGGGCGATCCGCTCGCCAAACGGCGACGAGCGCATATACTCTGCATCGGTATGCAGCCGGTTGTAGTCACCGCTTAACCCCGCAAACAGCACAACATCGGCCTCAGTGATCGTGCGCCCTGGCGTGGTGAAGCTGTCGCCAATGGCGTAGTCCTCGTAGTAAATGCGTTTCATGGCCCTATCTTACCACGCGCCCCCCCAGCAGCGCCCAGCATCGAAGCGCCGGGCTAATAAAGCACCAACCCAACATCCCAATAGCCCGGCGCTAATGAACGTTACCTCATGCATCGGGTAGCCCGCGCAGCGCAGGCGGGCTTCGTCACCCCAGCCAGCGGCTTCAGCCGCCGGGCGTGGGATGGTGCGACATACCCAGGTTACTCATTGAAGTGCATCAGCGCCGGGGCGTCGTCGCAGGCCATGCTATAATTACTCCAACTGCCACGAATAAAGGATTTTTATGGAATACGAGGTCACAATCGGTCTTGAGGTGCATGCGCAAATTCTGACCGCCTCGAAGATGTTTTGCGGCTGTAGCGCCGAATACGCCAGCGCCGCGCCCAATACACACGTCTGCCCAATCTGCCTGGGCCTGCCGGGCGCGCTGCCCGTGATCAACCAGCACGCGATCGAACTGGCAGGGCTGACCGGCCTGGCGCTGAATTGCCAGATCGCCAGCGACAACACGATCAGCCGCAAAAACTACTTCTACCCCGATCTTCCCGCATCCTACCAGCGCACGCAGTACGATGACCCGATCTGCGTGGCCGGCTGGGTCGATCTGGACGGGCCAGAGGGCACCAAGCGTATCGGCTTGACCCGCGTGCATATCGAGGAGGACACTGGCAAGCGCATCCACCAGGCCGACGGCTCGACACTCGTTGACTTCAACCGCGCCGGCGTGCCGCTCATGGAGATCGTTTCAGAACCCGACATCGCCTCGCCGGATGAGGCCAAGCGCTTTTTCCAAAAGCTGCGCCAGACCCTGATTTGGATCGGCGTCAACACCGGCAACATGGAGGAGGGCGCGCTACGCTGCGATGCGAATATCTCGGTGCGGCCAAAAGGTCAAGCCAAGTACGGCTCCAAGGTCGAAATTAAGAATATGAACTCGTTCCGTGCGGTCGAGCGCGCCCTGATCTACGAGGTCGAACGCCAGATCAAGGAGTTGGATGCTGGCAACAGTATTCCACAATCGACACGCGGCTGGAGCGAGGCTGAGAGCCGCACCAAGCTCCAGCGCATCAAAGAAAGCTCTGACGATTACCGCTACTTCCCAGAGCCAGATATCCCGCCACTGGCCCTGACGGCAAATTGGGTGGCCGAACGCCAAACCGAGTTGCCCGAGCTGCCCGACGCCCGCAAAACACGCTTTGTCGCGCAGTATGGCATCTCGGCCTACGAAGCCGAGACGCTGGCCGACCTGCGAATCGACGCCGACTACTTTGAGCGGGCGGTGGCGGCGGCAGCGGCCAGTGGTGCCACCCCGCGCGACGTAGCCAATTGGATCAGCGGCGAACTATTTCGGCTGCTGAAAGACACTAGCGAAGACCTAGCCGCCGTCGAGCAGCGCTTTCCACCAACGTACATCGGCCAGGTGCAAAGCCTGCTGAATAGCGGCACGATCACCCGCACCAGCGCAAAAGAAGTCTTCGAGGCCAGCTTTCGCAGCGGCCAGGCTCCCAGCGATGTCGTAGCCGAGCGTGGCCTGGCCCAAATTGGCGCAGGCGACGCTTTGAGCGCCCTGGCTCGCGCAGCAATCGTGGGCAATCCTAAGTCGGTCGGCGATTACCACTCAGGAAAGGTTGCCGCGATTAAATTCCTGGTCGGCCAGGTCATGCGCGCCAGCAAGGGCCAGGCCAACCCGCAGGCCGCCCAAGAGGCGCTGGAGCGCGAGCTGAGTGTGTAGCCGTCCCTCACCTCAGCCATTTCCCATCGGGGAGAGAGAGCCGAACTTCTCTCTCCCTAGCCCTTCGCCTGCACAATCAACACAATCGGCAGCCGACTAAACGGATCGATCTGCCCCTGTGCTGCCCCTGCGCGTACAATCATTCCAGTTGATGCGCCACCATCTAGGTTTAGCGCCCGGTCGATCTGTAGATCGCTCGCCAACAGCCAGTCGGAGAACTCGTTCAAGCTGAAGCTTGGCAGCGCAGAAACGATGATCAGCAGGCGGCCCTCGCGATCAACGGCCAGCGCCGTGCGGCGCTCGCGCTCGTCGTCCCACACTACACCCGGCATGGCAGCGCCTGGAAACACCAGCATAGGAAACGCCTGCATGGCCTGGTCAAGTGGCTGCGCCGGGTCGTAAGGCTGGTCGCGCAGCGGCTGAAGGCCAACCTCGCCGCCCGGCGCAACCGTGAGCATGCCGCCAAAGCCTTGGTAGCTGCTGCCACTAGCCATGCCATCGCTGATCAGCAGCGCAGTCGTCTGGAATTGCTCGTCGAAGAAGCCGCCATTGACGACCAACAGCGGCTGGCCCTGCTCCGCCCAGCTCGCCAGCGAGCGCGGCTCGTCCGGCGCATAACCAACCCGCAGCCGTACCAGCGCCACGTCTAAGCGAGCGATCGTGATGCTCACCCGCTGCTCGCCGCTGCTACTCAACGTGCGCAGTTCAACGCCGCTGCTGCCGAGGGTCCAACCTGTATCCGGAACAGCCTCTGCGGCTTGGCTTACAGGCGTTACCACAGGCAGCGCGATAGTCGGGCGCAGTGTTGCAACCGGGCGTGGTGCGCGTGTTGGCGTGCCTGCTGCGGGGTTACCACAAGCAGCCACCAGCAGCGCGAAAAGCAGGCCAAGCGATTTGGGGAAAGCGACCATGATGCTGATGCCTGAACTACGACAAGGAGCATGAGCATTATAGACGACTTTACGCAGCCAGTGCGCTTGGGCGGGCACGCGACTGATCGCGCACGGCCTCGGCCACGCGAATCCAGCCATCGACGGTGGTTGGCTTTGGGGCGCGGCTATCTAGGTAGTGCTGCACCTCGCCCCAGCCCTCGCCACCCACAACTGCGCCGTAACGGGCGAAGAAGCGGCGCTCGGCCTCGGCGGCGTCACGCGGCGGCTCATTCGCAGCAGGCGCGGCGGGGTCAGC
>JACMIM010000055.1 GCA_014381165.1 Roseiflexaceae bacterium | reverse complement strand
CCAGGGCTAGCGCAAAGCCCAACAGCTTGAGCGGCCCCGGCAGCCCCGCGCTATAGGCGGTGTACAGCACTGGCAGCGAGGCCGAGATCACCGCCGAGGTTGGCGCGACCAGCGCGGCACGCCCGGTCGCCAGCCCACTGTAGAGCATGGCCAGGCCGAGCGAACCAAACGCTCCCGCCGCCGCCGCCCAGCCGATCGCAGAAAGCGTCAACGCTGGCTCGCCACGCAGCAGTGCCAGCAGAACCAGCAGCATCAGCCCGCACAGCTGGCCGATCAGGAGCACCCAGGGCACAGCGGCCCGCCGAGCTGCCAGGCCACCAGCAAAATCCCCACCTCCCCATGTCGCCGCCGAAAGCAGCCCGTACACCACCGCTAGCACACCTGCACCCATACTGTTCTTTCGCTCCTACGGCGTTGCAAATCGACGATTCCACGCCGTCGGGGCGTCGGGCGGGCTTAATTACCGCCCGCCCCGACGGCCTGACGATACAACCTTGTACAGGCGGAGTTCAAACCCGCCCTCGGCGCGGCTGATTGCCGATCAATGCTATGCTACGATAGAAACCGCCACTGCAACCCGCGCAGCGTTGCGAGCGTCCACATAGAACACATGCCGAAAGGAGATTTGACGTGCCATATTGCACTCGTTGCGGGGTCGATAACCCCGCCTCCGCGCGCTACTGCGACCAGTGTGGGGCCACATTGATTGCCGTGCCAGCCGCCCCACAGCCCACACTAGCACCAGCGCCTGCACGTCCACAGCCCGCTCCTGCGCCGCCACGAGTTGTCAGCGCGGGTTCACTCAACGCTGGGCCAATCAACTGCGCGCAGTGCGGTGCCAGTGCTATTCCGGGCGAGGCCTTCTGCGATACGTGTGGCGCACCGCTTGGCGCGCCCGCGCCGATCGCCGCGCCAGTGCCAGCGCCGCCTGCCAGTGGACTTCCGACACAGCAGAGCTTTCCCGCGCCGATCGCCGCGATACCAATGCCAATGCCAGCGGCTCCGAGCTATGCGCCCGTGCCTTCTGTGCCCGCCTACATGCCGCCCGCGCCGCTGCCAACGCCCGCGTACACGCCAGTGGCGGCACGCACCACGCTTGCGCCAGCCCAGCTGACGCTCGACAGTGGCGCGGTGCTGAACCTGCCTGCCACTGCCCAGGCGCTGCTGGGGCGCGCAGACCCAGTCAGCAACTTCGCGCCGGAGATCGATTTGAACAGTCACGGGGCGATCGAGTTTGGCGTCGGGCGTCGCCACGCGCGCCTGCTGATTCAGCAGGGCCAGGTGCTGGTAGAAGATCTGAACAGCACGAATGGCACCACGTTGAACGGCCAGCGGCTCACGCCCGGCCAACCGCAGCCAGTACGCAATGGCGATCTGGTGGTTCTGGGCAGCCTGCGCATGCGCTTTAGCGAACAGACTTAGGACGTATGCAGCGGGCGACTTCAGCCTGCGGCAGCATGGAATAACTTCTTTTTTGTTTCGCGTTTTGACGCTTTGCGCCAAAACGCGAAACAATACTTGTTGTTTTCTTACTATTAGTTCTGCGCTGCCCGTGTGCGATGCGAAACGTACAGGAGCACCGCGCCGACCACGGCACCAAGCAGCACCAGCGCCAGCAGCTTGACCACCATGTT
>JACMIM010000453.1 GCA_014381165.1 Roseiflexaceae bacterium | reverse complement strand
GGTCCCGAATGACTCGACCGTGAAACTGATGGGCCGGGCGATGCCGATGCCGTAGGCGACCTCTACCTCGAATCGGTCGGCGAGGCCCGCCGCGACCACGTTCTTGGCCACCCAACGGGCCGCGTAGGCGGCCGAGCGATCGACCTTGGAGGCGTCCTTGCCGCTGAAGGCACCGCCGCCGTGTCGAGCCATCCCGCCGTACGTGTCGACGATGATCTTGCGGCCGGTCAGGCCGGCGTCGCCCATCGGGCCGCCGACCTCGAAGCGGCCGGTCGGGTTGACCAGCAGCCGGTAGCCGGCGGTGTCGATGTCGAGCCCGACGAGCTCGGGGTCGACCACGAGGTCCTTGATGTCCGGGGCGAGCAGCGTCTTGAGGTCGATGTCGGAGGCGTGCTGGCTGGACACGACCACGGTGTCGAGGCGGACCGGACGGTCGCCGTCGTACTCGACGGTGACCTGGGTCTTCCCGTCCGGGCGCAGGTAGGGCAGCGTGCCGTCCTTGCGCAGCTTGGCCAGCCGACGGCCCAGGCGGTGGGCCAGCGCGATCGAGGCCGGCATCAGCTCGGGCGTCTCGTTGCAGGCGAACCCAAACATCATGCCCTGATCGCCAGCGCCAATCGTCTCGACTTCCTCGTCGGTGATGCGGTCGCGCGATTCCAGCGCCCGGTCGACGCCCTGCGCAATGTCGGGCGACTGGCCGTGCAGCGCTACCATGACGCCACATGTATCGGCATCGAACCCAGTGTCGCCGCCGGTATAGCCGATCTCCTTGATCGTCTTGCGCACGATCTCCTCGATCGGAATATAGCCCTTCTCGTAGGTCACTTCGCCCAGCACAACCACCAAACCCGTGGTCGTAGCGGTCTCGCAGGCCACGCGGGCGCGCGGGTCGAGCGTCAAGAACGCATCCAGGATCGCGTCGGAGACCTGGTCACACAGCTTATCGGGGTGCCCCTCGGTGACGCTCTCGGAAGTAAAGAGCATCTTGGGCGATTGCATAAAACTCGTCGGCATAACGCTCGTCCTTGATTGCAGATTGCAGATCGCCGATTGCCGATTGCGCGCAATCGGCAATCGGCAAGTGACGTTTTAGGGTGTTGTAAAGATATCGGGGTTGCTTTGGAGTTCGCCAAACGCCGAAGCGAAGATTGCGCCATACAGCACAACAACCGCGACGATCGCCAGCAGAAACAGGATGCCTAGGATTGTCGCTATCCAGCCGTAGGTTCGCACCTGCTGCGGATTGACCGCGTCCTTGGCCTTGTTCAGCGCGATGAGCCCTGCGACAAGTGGCGCAAATGGCAAGAGACAATTCAGCCCTGGTACGCAGGATAACAGCGACATCACGACGACGGTAATGGCGATCAAGCCCCAACGGTCGCCATCGGCCGTTGGCTGTGCGCCAACCGGCTGCGTGAACCCTGTGGCGGGTGGATACCCTGGCGGAGTTTGTGGTGGGTCAAAGGTGGACATGGCACACTCCTTCTAATGGCTAAGGGCCGAGGGCGAAGGGCTGAGGGCGAAGGGCTGAGGGCTGAGGGCTGAGGGTTCGGAACATCAGCCTTTAGCCCTCAGCCCTTCGCCTTCCTTAGCCTTCCTTCGCCTTCCCTAGGTTCCTTCTTCCCACGAAGAAAGGTACTTAGCCTGCTCAGCGGTCAGCACGTCGATCTCGATGCCCATGGCTTGGAGCTTCAGCGCGGCGATCTGCTCGTCGACTGCCTTGGGCAGCGCGTGGACACCCGCGCCCAGCGTGCTCTTATTCTGAAGCAAGAACTCGCTGGCCAGCGCCTGATTGGCGAACGACATGTCCATAACGGCGCTGGGGTGGCCCTCGGCGCTGGCCAGGTTGATCAGGCGGCCCTCGCCCAGCAGATTGATCTGGCGGCCATCCTTGGTCAGGTACTGGTCGATGAATGGGCGCGGCTGGCGCTTCTCGACCGACATAGCCTCAAGCGCCGGGATGTTGATCTCGACATTGAAGTGGCCCGAGTTTGCGACGATACAGCCATTCTTCATCACGGCGAAATCGCGTTGATCCAGCACATTCTTGTCGCCTGTCGCAGTTACGACGAAATCGGCCAGTGGCGCGGCATCGACCATCTTCATCACGCGGAAGCCGTCCATCACGGCTTCCAGCGCCTTGATCGGGTTGATCTCAGTGACAATCACATTCGAACCCATGCCGCGCGCGCGCTCGGCGATGCCACGTGAGCACCAACCGTAGCCGGCTACCACAAAGATTTTGCCAGCCAGCAGCACATTCGTTGCGCGGATGATGCCGTCCAGAGTCGATTGCCCGGTGCCGTAACGGTTGTCGAACAGGTGCTTGGTATCGCTGTCGTTGACTGCGATTACGGGAAAGCTCAACACGCCGTCTGCCGCCATGGCCTTCAAGCGAATCACACCAGTGGTGGTTTCCTCAGTCGAGCCAATCAGCGTATCGAGCAGCTCGCGGCGATCTTTCAGCACGCCCGAGACCAGATCGGCCCCGTCGTCCATGGTGATATGCGGGCGGTGGTCAAGCGCAGCCGTGAGATGGCTGTAGTAGGTGGCGTTGTCCTCGCCCTTGATCGCATAGACCGGGATTTCCTCATAGGCCACCAGCGCGGCGGCCACATCGTCCTGGGTCGAAAGTGGATTGGAGGCGGCCAGCACCACATCGGCCCCGCCAATCGCCAGGGTACGCATCAGGTTGGCCGTCTCGGCGGTGACATGTAGGCAGGCCGAAATCTTGATGCCCTTGAGTGGGCGCTCCTGCTCAAAGCGCTCGCGGATGAGCCGCAGCACCGGCATCTCCTTTTCGGCCCATTCGATACGCTTGCGGCCCTGCTCGGCTAGCGCCAGGTCTTTGATGTCGTAGCTTGTCAAGTGTGTCTCCCTTGTCGTGGATATCAGAATTCAGAAGTTAGAATTCAGTCTACCAGCTTTATCAAACGAAGAGAGGGGATGTTATCGGGGACTGCGCCCCCAAACCCTCACTTTGCATCAACGTGCGGTCGAAGGCTTCCGCGTAGCGAGCGGCGAACTGCTCGAGGGTGAAGTGATGCTCCTGGCAGCCTTTCTGCTCGATGCAAAAGGCCGCTGCCAGCGCAGCAATTCGGCCCGCCTCCTCAAGCGACAGGCCCCGCGCCAAACCAAATGCGAAGCCAGCCAAAAACGCATCCCCCGCGCCAGTTGGATCGGCCACGTGGCCCACCGGCGCAACCGGAACGTGCAACTCGCGCCCTTCGGTGTAGATTGTCGCGCCTTCGGCACCCCGCGTCACCACCGCAACCGGCGTACTGGCGATCAGTTCGGCCTCGCTCTTACCCGTGGCCTTCGCCATCATGGCAAACTCGTAGTCATTGCCGATCAGCATGCGGGCACCATTCACCCCATCGAGGATTTGCTCACCACTCAGGCGCGGGGTCTGCTTGCCGGGGTCGAACAGGAACGGCACGCCAATTTCACGGGCCTCGCGGGCATAGCGGGCCATCGCATCTGGATCGGTCGGCGAGATCAGCACCAGATCGTCGGGGCCAAGGCCAAGGCCGTGCAGCGTAAGATCTTTCGAGTAGGACATCGCGCCGGTGTAGAAGGCGACGATCTGGTTATTCGCGAGATCGGTGTTGATAAAACAGGAGGCGGTAAACTCCTCGGCGATCTCGGCGATGCCAGAGGCGTCGACGCCCTGCGCGGTCATCCAGGCGCGGTACTCGCCAAAGTCCTGGCCGGCGCTGGCTAGCACCAGCGGGCGCTCACCCAGCAGCGCCAGGGTGTAGGCGATATTGCCAGCCACCCCGCCGCGCATGCGCCGCATCGAATCAACCAGGAAACTGACCGTTAGCATGTGCGTCTTTTCCGGCAGGATGTGATCCTTGAAGTGGCCAGGAAAGTTCATGATATAGTCATAGGCCAACGAGCCAGTAACAACAATTCGCACCGGTATCTCCTTCAGAACTTTCACTTGGGGCGGTTTGGAGCGGCTTTGCCGCTCCAAGCATCCTTGTTGTTTGTGTGTTGGCAGCTTCGCTGGAATAGGCAACACGTACTACGCGACACTTGACTTACAGCGTTGCGCGCAACTGCGCCGAGACAGCGGCCAGCAGGCGCAGCGCGTGTTCAGCGGCAGCTGGTGCCAACGCGCCCAACGCGCCATTTGGCGTCACCACGGCCTGACGCAGCAGCCGCCTGCACTCGACGCCAGCCCGCTCCAGATCACCCAGGAGAATCCCGAGCTGCTCGACAAGGTCGGCTGCGGTCGTGTGTGCGAGCGCTTTGGCATCGGTGGGGATGAGGCCCAGGCCAACCAGCCCGCCCTGCTCGACAAACGCGGCCAGCGACTCGGCTGCGCCGAGCAAATGGATGCCGTGGGCATACACATCGCCGATCACCAAATCCAGGTCGAAACGCAGCAGGTGTCCCCAGTCGATAGTGCCGCCGGCAAACACAGCGCGGCAGCCACTGATATCCTGGAGTGCCACACCGATTTGGTCGCGCGCGTCGTCCCAGTCGATTGGCAGAAAGGGTGAACCGACCATCTCCAGGTATGGCTCATCCAAGCAAATAATCACCGGCTTGCCAAGCTCGGCCAGGCGCTGCTGCTGCCAGGCCACCCGCATGCGCACAAACTGGCTGGCCGCCTCGAACAGTGCCTCATCATAGATCAGCGGGCGCTGTTGCTCGTCGATCAGCTGCATCACCAGACTGATCGGGCCAAGTGTTTGGCCTTTGACCGCCCGCACGCCATCGAGCGAACCCTGGCGTAGCAGCTCGAACAGGCCCGAAGCCTCGCGATCGCTGAACTGCACCGCCGCCACACGGCCTTCAAGATACGCGAGTTCGAATATATCGATCTGTTGCTTGGCCAGCTCGGCATCGACAAATACCTGCCCTGCTGCCTCGTCGATCACGAGACCGGGAAAGCCAGCCGCGCCCTGCGCAAGCAGCTGCTCGCGCAGGCCACGCGGCCACAGTTGCGGCCAGGCCAGCAGTTCGCCGGCGTAGCGCCGCGACACCTCCAGCGCAAGCACCGCATCCGCATAGGGCAGGCTACCGAGCAACAGCGGCGCACAGAATGGCTCGAATGGCAAATTCATATGCAGAGCCAATAAAAAAGCCACTCGCGCGGCGAGAGGCATTCTTGGTATCGCGCCCTCTCATCTGTCAGGTAGCCGCACGCCACCTGCAGGAATTGGCACCGTTCCAATTACAGATTCGAACGAGCCAATCTGTAATCTTGGTGGTTGCCGGGCTTCAACGGGCCAGTCCCTCCACCCCTCGTGATGAGTATTCTTTTACTTTTCTGTCTGCGCTATAGTAGCATAGCTTGCTTTGGCCTGCAAACACCCACTATAGCAATTATATCGGATTTGTGAACTCACCTTACGCAGAACACGTAGCACTGGTCTCACTAGCACGCTGCGGGCGAACACGAGGTTCTACAACGATGGATGCGCGGCGTAGGGGCGAACCTCGTGTTCGCCTGCTCGCTCGTGTTCGCCCGCCACGAATGCATTGCTTTCATTACCTGCACACAATGCAGCCAACGTCCGCGTGGGTCGGCGCGTAAGGTGAGTCGTGAAATAAGAAGCGAGGGTTTGGGGGCTGCGCCCCAAACCCCCGCTTTGTGCTACGCACGTTCGTACTGAGCGGATCAGGCACACTACACGGGCAGCCCGGCTGCGAACACGGCAATGGCGTCCGGATCGTGCAGCGGCGGGCCGTGACCAAAGCAGATGAGCTTGGGGCGAAGCGCGGCGACCAGACGGATCGAGGCGCGGTTCTGCGCGATATCGCAGGTGAAACGAGCATATGGCTCGCCCAGGCCGGGCAGCAAGGTCAGCGAATCCATGTTGCGCAGCACATCACCCAGGATCAGCACGCGGTCGCGCTCGCGCCAGAACGAGGTATGTCCAGGCGTATGGCCGGGCGTGGCCAGCGCCACAAAATCGCCAACGTGATCGCCGGGCATAAGTCGGCGGGCCAGCGGCTGGGCTGGCCCACTCATCAGCCGGTCGAGGAGCCGATTCGCGAGCAGCGGCGGCAGCAATGCGCGCACCTCACCGTGCTCCATGGCCACAGCATCCTGTGCGCCACACCACAACGGGATGCCGAAGCGCTGGCAGACCGCCCGGCTGCCGCCTTGGTGATCAGGGTGGGCGTGAGTCAGTACATGCAGGCCAAGCTGGTGGCCGCGCAGTTGGTGTAGCAGCCAGGGGGTGGTCGCGCGCACACCAGCATCGACCAGCACATCGCCAAGCAGATAGGCATTGATCGCATATGGCGGCACCAGCGGCAGCATCCAAACCTGGGGCGCAAGTTCGCGCACGGCAACCTCAGAAGTAGCTTCTCAAAGAAAGCGGTATAATTCTTGCCACGCTTTCTTTAGCGTAGTGTCACCATCCCAGCGAAGAAGGAGCAGTACATGAGCGACGATCAAAAGAAACACGGCCAAGCTCAAACGCCGCCCGTGCCGGCCCAGAACGACCAGCAGCCGAAGCCCGAAAGTAGTTCGGAGTACGAGGGCGCGCAGGATCGCAAGCCGACCGGTAACAAAGCTACCGAGGCGAAAACCGAAACGTCGAGTTCATCAGGGCAGTAGTGTTCCTTGCGCAGTATGTGGAGCGACAATGCCAACCATCCTTGTAACCGGCGCGACCGGCAATGTTGGCCGCGAAGTGATTGCAGCACTGCGCCAGCGTGGTCGCGCTGGTGAGATAACTGCGGCGACACAAAACGTCGAGCGGGCGCGCGGGCAGCTTGGCAACGATCTGAGCTATGTCAAGCTGGACTTCGCGCACGCCGCTAGCTTTACGCCAGCGCTCGCCGGTGTTGAGAAGCTGTTTCTGGTCAGGCCGCCGCAGATTTCCGATGTGGCGCATTCGATCGTGCCATTTCTTCACGCGGCGAAAGCGGCGGATGTGCGCCAGGTCGTCTTTCTTTCGCTGATCGGTGTAGACAAAAACCGGATCGTGCCGCACGCCAAGATCGAAGATGCCATGCGCGAAGTCGACATCCCCTGGACGATGCTGCGGCCCAGCTTCTTTATGCAGAATCTCGACACCACCCATCGCGACGAGATTCGCGACGGCGACGAGATTTTTGTACCGGCTGGTGAGGGCAGAACCAGCTTCATCGACGTGCGCGATATCGGGGCGGTGGGCGCTTTGGCGCTGGCGGAAGCAGGACATGACTACAAGGCCTATGAGCTGACCGGCGCAGAAGCGCTTACCTACGGCGAAGTTGCAATGATCATGAGCGAGGTGCTTGGCCGCTTAATCGTCTATCGCAAACCGTCGCTGCTCGCCTTTGCTGCCCGCTGGAACGCACGCGGCCATCCACTCGATTTTATTGGTGTGATGGCTGGCATTTACACAACCGCACGCCTTGGCTTGGCCGCCCGCCTAACCGATGAGCTGCCCAAGCTGCTTGGTCGCCCACCGATCAGCCTGCGGCAATACGTGCAGGATTACCGCGAAACCTGGAAGCGATAAAGCGTAGGACTTACGCAGGTGGCGACTTCAGCCTGCGGTAGCCTGAACTAGCTATCTTTTTGTCGTGTTTGTTGGGGCAATGCGCCAATAAACACAATAGGACTTGCGCAGTTGGCGCTTTCAGCCTGCGGCAGCATGGAACATCTATCTTTTTTGTTTCGTTTTTTGGTGCAAGCACCAAAAAACGAAACAATTATTCGTTACTTCCTTGCCCGCCGCAGGCGAGACGAAAGCGCTTGGGCAACTGCGTAAGTCCTAAAACAATAGATTGTTCTTTCTTACGAAAGCAACTGATCGGCGGGCAGGTCTTTCAGCCCTTCCCAGGGCGACCGAGCATCGCGCAGCTGTTGGCCCAGCCGTAGCGCTTTGAGCAGCACAAGCGTGAGCACAAGCACAACCGTGGCGGCCAGAAACACTGTGGTGTAGCCAAGCACAACGCTGCCGGTCTGGAACAGGGCGAGATCGCGCGTCAGGCCGCCGCCAATGGTGCCGACGCCCTGCGCGAGCGCCTGGGTGACACCCCACAGCCCAAGGAACAGCCCAGCATGCGACCGCTCGGTCACTGCCATAATCAGCGCGATGCTGCCGACCAGGAACAACCCACGCCCGAAACCAATCAGCGCTATGCCGCTTTGAAATAGGCCAACCTGCGCCCCATTGCCAGCCAGGCTGACCACGCCATAGCCCGCCGCGCCAAGCGCGCAGCCTACTGCAAGCAGCGGCAGCGCCGCTTGGCCGCGCCACAGCCACAGCCCAGCCATGCCAATTGCGCCGAGCATGGCCACGCCCCACAGCGCGGTCAGCTGCGTGGTCGCGCTCACGCTCATGCCCAGCACCTGCCCGCCATACGGCTCCAGCAGCACATCCTGTGTGGTAAAGGCCATGGTTGCCAGAAACAGCACAAGAAACAGGTTGCGCAAGGGTGCGTGGCCGGCCAGCTGCCGCACCGAGGCCCACAGCGTCGAGCGCACGCCAACCGAGTCGATCGGCCCATCGACCGTGCCGTTGCGGCGCAAGCGCTCTTTACCCAGAAGCGAGATCGCCGTCAGCACTACAAACAGCACAGCAGTGCCCTGCATCACGCGGATCAACCGAAAGGGCGTGTATTCCAGCAGGAACTGGCCGACAAACAGCGAACTGGCGATCGTGCCAAGCACCAGCATGACCCAGAGCACCGGCAGGACTTTGCCACGCTCCTCGGGTGGGGTCAGGTCGCTGACCAGCGCAAGATAGATTGTCTCGACAATATTGATGCCAATGCCGTAGGCCAAAAAGATTGCCAGACAGATAGCATAGGCTACAGCAAACGGCATCCGATCAGGGCGACCCAGCAGAATCAGGGCGAATGGCGCGCAGGCCAGCCCGCCATACGTTAGCATGGCACCAAACACCAGGTATGGCGTGCGCCAGCGCCCAGCCGCGCGCTGCACATCCGATTTATAGCCAAACACCGCCCGGATTGGCGAAACAAAATAGTGCAGTGCGAACAGTATGCCAACGCCAAGCGCTGGCACGCCCAAATCGCTAATCAGCGCCCGGTTGAGCGCGCCGGTCAGCGGGGCCAGCGCCGCGCCCACACCAAACTGAAACAGCCCAAGCCGCAGCACAGCTAGCCACCAGGCCAGCCGCTGGCGCTCGGCCAAATGCGCAGAAAGCCAGCGGCCTAATCGACTTGCTGTCAGTGACTTTGCGGGAAAAGCCATGGGAACCTCGTGGAAATCAAAGCATTCTTCGTTCTATGCACTATCAGGCCTCGTGCTCGGCAGTTCCGACGGTCTCGGCTGTAGTTGGCTCCGCGAGCCAGGTCTGAAGCACAACCAGCCCAAGCACACCACAGGGCAACAACACTAAACCAAGCATAATGAATGTCCAGATGGTAATCATGAGGGGACTCCTTCGGCACTCAGCATATCGATATAGCAGGAATACAAGCGTGGGATGTACGTACACTGTAGACTGAGCAGGCCGCATTGTCAAGCGGTTGTTCGGGTGCGAATTGTGGCGTATGCTTTCTGTCGGCCACCGCGCGGCTGAAGCTACTTGCTGGGGTTACGAAGCCCGCGTGTTTACGCGCCGGGCGGCGGGCCGTGCGAAACAATACGTCGCACCCTTCCGCATGCAAATTGTGACTAAGGCGTTACCATTATGCACCGGGGCGCAAGGTAGAATACAGGCAGGCTGCACTGTGTGCAATGCCTAACAGTTTAATCGAGCGAAAAGGGTTTCATGCGAACATTCCATTCCACACTTGCCGCACTGCTTCTGCTGAGTTCGGCACTCCTGATCGCCCCAGCTACCCCAGCGCGCGCCGCCGGTACGATCGGCAGTGGTACACCCGCGAGCTGTAGCTTTGTCGCGCTGAAAGAGGCCATCGCTTCTGGCGGCGAGATCACGTTCAACTGTGGCAGCTCCCCACACACGATCAGCTTCGCCGAGACGATCGAGCTACAGAACACGGTTACGCTGGATGGCGGCGGCAAGATCACACTAGGCGGCAATGGTCGCCAGCTGGTCTTGCAGCGCAGCTTTGACCGCACGGCCAGCCTGTTCACGCTGCGCAACCTGACCATCAGTGGCGGGCGAGCCAGCGGCGCGGGCGACGCAGCTAATGGCGGCGCGATTCGCAGCGTGAACAACAGCTTCGACGGCAAAAGCTTTCCGCAAGTCCTGACGATCGAGAACGTAACCTTCAGCGACAATGACACCAACCTGACCAGCTTCAACGGCGACGCCTACGATTTCGGCGGCGGCGCGATCTACTCGATCGGCGGGCGCGTGGTGATCAAGAATAGTAGCTTTCGCGACAACGACGCAGTCAATAGCGCTGGCGGTGCGATTCACATGCTGCAAAGCGCGCTCTCGATCGAAAGTACCAGCTTCACGAACAACACGGCGCTTGGCAAAACGCCTGCCGACAGCCTGGGCGGCGCGATCTACATCGACGGCCTGGGCCTGACTGACGCGAACGCCAGCTTCACACTCACCGGCAGCGTGTTCGAAAACAACAAGGCCTATAATGCCGGCGGCGCGATTTACATCAACACCTACGAGAACACCAACAGCCTGGTGATCGAGCAAACCCGTTTTAGTAATAACGCCGTGGTGGCTGGCAACCGCGCGCAGGGCGGCGCGATCGGCGGCGGCGGCACCAACAGCAGCCCGCGCGTAGCGATCAGCCGCAGCCTGTTCAATGGCAACACGGCGAAATCAAGCAACGATCCATTCGATGGCTCGGGCGGCGCACTTTCGTTTGCCCAGACCGTCACACTGCGAATCGAGAATTCGACCTTTGTGGCCAACCGCGCCGAGGGCACTGGCAAAGGTTACAACGCCAATGGCGGCGCGCTGTATATCGTCAATCACAGCACACCGTTCGAGATTGTGAGCAGCACCTTTGCCAACAACTTCGCCGGTTGGGTCGGCGGGGCGATTAGCAGCAGTGATACCGGCGGCAGCCTGCGCAACACGCTGTTCTCGAATAACACTGCCACTGGCATTGCCAACTTCCAGCAGCATTGCTCGAACGAACTAACCGACAGCGGCGGCAACTTCCAGTTTCCAGGTCGGCTTACCGGTGACAACTACTACAATGATGTGACCTGCTTCAAGGAAAAGAGCAAGCCTGATCAGAAGAACGACCCGGTCTTCCGCGACCCTAAACTGGCCGCGCTGGCCGACAATGGCGGTTCAACCCAAACCATGGCGATC
>JACMIM010000054.1 GCA_014381165.1 Roseiflexaceae bacterium | reverse complement strand
CACTTAACAGGAGTTACGCGGTTCGCAACGCCGCCGGGCTGAAGCCCTCGGCTACGGGGACGAAGCCCGCCAGCGCGGGCTGAAGATGATCGGGTAGCCCGCGCAGGCGGGCTTCGTCATGCTAGCCAGCGGCTTCAGCCGCCAGGCGCGTCAGTCCGCATAATCGCCGCGACGACAGCTGCGGGCTGCTCGCGGTGGATGAAGTGCCCGACGCCGGGGTAGGCCCGCGCCGTGTATGCCCCCGTGAAGTCGCGCTGTTGGGCCAGCATCGCCGGCTGGAACAGGTTGATACCATCGTCCTCGCCAAGCAGCACGGTGGTCGGCACGCTGATCGGCGGGCGCTGTGCCAGTTGGGCCTCGCTCGCGTTGTAGCGCGGGTCTAGCTCGGCCTGGCCGTAGCCGGAACGATACGCATGCAACACCACTGCCACAAAATCCGGGTTATCGAACGACACGGCGGCATCCGCAAAGGTTGCCGCAGCAAGCTGCCAGCTTGGCGACCATGTCGCCCACAAGTAGCGGCAGAAACCCTGCCGGTCGTAGGCCAGCAACTGCTCGCCTAGCTCGCTCTGCAGCACCTGCTGGTACCAAAGCGCCTGTAGTTGCGGGTAGTTGGGCGGCCCTTCCTGATAATCGTCCCAGGTCAGCGAGTAGGGCGAAAAGCTTACCAGGTGTTGCACTCGCGCCGGCTGGAGCGCCGCGACCGCCTGAGCGGCCTGAGCACCCCAATCGTGGCCGATCAACGTGAATCTGCCAAGCCCCAGCAGATCGGCCAGGTCGAGCACATCCTGCGCCAGGGCAGCATTCTGCCCGCTACGGATGGTTGCCGCATCGCGGAAGCGGGTCGGGCCGAACCCGCGCAGATACGGCGCGATCGTGCGGTAGCCAGCCGCCGCAAGTGGTGCAGCAACGGCTTCCCAGGCGCAGGCGTCGTCGGGGAAGCCGTGCAGCAGCACGACCGGCGGCCCGTCGCTGGGGCCGTGTGTTTCGTAGGCCAGGTCGAGCAGCGGAGTCTGGGCAACATGGGTTGTCATGATCTCATTCCTTTCAACTATCGAATGACGTTTAGCGACGGCGGGTGCGGGCGTGCAGGCTGGCCAGCGCAAAGCCAAGCGGCAGCAGGCTGACCAGCACGCTGGCCAGCAGGCCGATGCCCAGTGTACGCGCGTCCCAGCCGGTGATCAGCAACGTGCGCAGGGCATTCAGGATTGTCGTGACCGGGTTGAGTTGGGCGGCCAGCCGCAGCCAGCCCTGGAGGTAGTCGAGCGGTACAAACGCGCTGGAAAGAAAGGCCAGCGGAAAAAAGGCGAATGAGGCACCTTGCGTAGCAGCCGCGCTGCCGGTGCGCAGCGCGATCCCAATGGTGAAGCCGGCAAAACCAGTACCAATCAGCAGCGCGAACAGCAGCACCACCAGCAGGCTGATCATGCCAGCAGCGGGCCGCAGCCCCAGCAGCAGGCCAAGCGCAAGCAGCGCCGCCGCCACTACCACTGCCAACAGGCCGCTGGCAATGATATGGCCGAGCACAAGCGCGACTCGGCGGATAGGTGTTAGGAGCAGCTTGTCGAAATAGCCACTGCTCAAATCGCGAATCATGGCCTGCCCGCCTGGCGAATCGAGCACGGCGGTGATCAGGGTGAACGGCAGCAGAAAGGCAACGTAGGCCACACCTTGCAGCTCCGGCACCAGCGCGGCAGTTGCGCCAAGCGCCCCATTGAAGATCAGCAGCAGAAACACCGAAATCAGCAGATTGGGCACAACCGCCTCAGGCGTGCGCAGCAGCGTCAGCAGGCTGCGCCGGGTCATCAGGGCAACTTGCACGATCAGGCTAGGCGCTCTAGCCCCCAGCCGGGCTGCGGCCAGCGTGTGAGCGGGGGGCGGGTGAATCGTGGTCATCGAATACACTCCTTGTTGGCTTGACTACAGCGCAGCCGAGGCAGCGCTGGTCGGCGTCGTGCCAGCAAACTGTTGGCCGGTGACATGCAGAAACACATCGTCGAGCGTTGGGCGGGCCACCATCAGGCGCTGCGGCGTCAGGCCAATGTCGCCGAGCGCATTGACCACAGACGGCACGGCGCGCGCAGCATCGGGCAGATACAGCCGGAGCGCCTGCGCATCGCGCTGGATGCGCTGCGCGAAGGTGGCAACTCGCGCTGCGGCCCGCTCGGCGCTGGCCGCGTCGGCGAACTCCAACATGATCGTTTCGCTGCCGATCGCCGCCTTGAGCGCCGCTGGTCGGCCCTCGGCAACAATCTGCCCCCCATTCATAATCGCGATCCGATCGGCCACGGCGTCGGCCTCTTCAAGATACTGGGTTGTCAGAAAGATCGTCGTTCCAGCCTCGCGGTTGAGGCGGCTCACCTCGGCCCATAGGTCGCGTCGGCTGGCCGGGTCGAGGCCGGTGGTTGGCTCGTCCAGAAACAGGATGGCTGGCTCATGCACCAGCGCCAGGGCCAGATCGAGCCGGCGACGCATCCCACCGCTGTAGGTGCCGGCTGGCCGCTTGGCCACCGCCTCCAGGCCAAGGATATCCAACAACTCGGCGGCGCGCTGTTGCGCACGCGGCGCGGCAAGCCCGAACAGCCGTCCATGCAGTATCAGCAACTCACGAGCGGTCATGATCGGGTCGACGCCGATCTCTTGGAGTGCCACGCCGATCACCCGGCGTATGGCAGCAGGCTGCTGTGCCACGTCGTAGCCGCCAACATGGACACTGCCGCTGCTCGGTAGGCTCAACGTGGCCAACACGCGCACAGTCGTCGATTTGCCAGCACCATTCGGCCCGAGAAAACCAAACACTTCGCCCGCAGCAACGCCAAACGAGATGCCGTCTACCGCGCGCTGTCCGCTGGGATACGCTTTGACCAGATTCTCTACCGCAATCGTGCGGTTCATACCAGTTCGCTCCTTTCGAAAAGTGACTTTTAGCCGAGCTGCCACTAGAACCAACCGGTTGGTTTGTTTTCCAGCTAAAAAAAGGCACAGAGGCTTTGTTCGGCTAGCGCGGGCGCAGTCCGTCGAGCAGCACGTCGAGCAGGCGATGCGCCATGCTGCGTCGGCTTTTCCCGGCAACGGCCTCGGAAACAGCGTACAGGCTTTGAATCATGCCAACCAAGCCTCCACTAATCAGTGCAAAGTCGTCGAGGGCGATCGCACCGTGCTGTTGTGCCTCGGCAAGCGCCTGCTCGATTGGCACTTGAAGGGCTTCATACGCACATTCGGAAAGACGCTGAACATGGGCTGGCTGAAGCTCAGGCATATCGACGTACTCCATACGCACCAAATCCAAGGGCGGCTGCGCCAGCAACCAATCGGCGACGGCGTAGAGCTGGGCACGCAGATCAGGCGCAGCCTGGGCGAGCGCGGCGGTGATTCCGGCGCGATGTCGCGCGAACATGCGCTCCATAACTTCGACGAACAAATCCTCCTTGCCGCCGGGGACGTGGTGGTAGAGTGAGGAGTGATTCAGGCCAGCCCTAGCACCAATCTGGCGCAATGTAACCGGCCCATAGCCCTTTTCCGCAAACAGATATTCTGCGGCCACTAACACCCGTTCGCGGGCTTCACTCGGTATCAGTTCCACATCCATACCTTTGCCTAGCCAACCAACCGCTTGGTTTGTAGTATATCACGGTGATTGCGCTCTGTCAAACGTGCTGGGTGTGGCGCAGGGACATGTCAACGTCCGCTGCTGCAAGGTTCGGGAGCCTTTGGCCCCTGGAACATACTTTTTCGTTCGTTTTGGGTGGCGAAGCCGCCAAAACGAACGAAAAAGATACGTGGAGGGCTTCGCCCTCCACACCTCCCGTGATGTTGACGTGGCCCTGGGTGTGGCGTATTGTTTTACGCCGCCACCACGGCCACCGGATGAATCCGGCGTCTGAT
>JACMIM010000452.1 GCA_014381165.1 Roseiflexaceae bacterium | reverse complement strand
CTGTCGTTGCCATCGAATGTGCCATACGGTATAACCATACTATGAACCCAGTGCGCATTGTTTTGGCTGACGACCACGCAGTTGTACGAGCCGGTATTGCCAACGCGCTACGAGAACTCTCTGATCTTGAAATTGTGGATGAGCTAGGCGATGGCACGACTCTGCTTGCAACGCTTGAGCGCAGCCGCCCCGATATGCTGGTCACCGATGTGACCATGCCCAACTTCGAGCCGATCAGTGCGATCCGGGAGATACGCGCGCGCATGCCGCTGCTCAAGATCCTGATCATCAGCGCCTATGATGATGACACCTACGTGCAAGGGCTGCTGGGCGTTGGCGTTAATGGGTACCACTTGAAAGACCAGCCGCTCAGCGATCTGCGGCTGGCCGTGCAGCGCGTGCTTGCAGGCGAGCGTTGGATTTGCCATCCCCTGGTCGACAAACTTGTGCGCGCGCGCGAGGCCTCGTCCAACACAGCGCCCCTAACCGCGCGCCAGCACGATCTGCTACGCTGCCTTAGTGAGGGTTTAGACAACCAGGCGATCGCGCGGCGCACTGGCCTGAGCGTCAAGACGATAGAAAACCACCTGACGCGGTTGTATCGCCAGCTGAACGTCCAAAGCCGAATCGAAGCCGTTCACTATCTCATCCAGCACCCGGGTATGCTTCGCCCTATGGAAACAACACCGGCAACTGCGGCAGGTGTCGTTTCTGCGCACTCCCCCTCCCAGCCAGCAATCCTAATCGTCGACGACAACATGCGCTACCGAACACAGATGCGGCGCATGGTTGGCAAGAGCTGCCCGCAAGCGCTCATCGCCGAGGCCGAAAACATCCAGATCGCCGTGCGTTTAGCCAACGACATGCGCCCGCAGCTCGTATTTGTTGATGTCGTGCTGGGCGATGAGAACGGGATCGAGTGTGTGCGGCAGATAAAAGCCCATCTGCCCGCAACCCGCATCGTGCTGATCAGCGCCTACCCCGATCGCGAGTTCCACCGCTTGGGCATTGCCGCCGGCGCCGTCGCGTTTCTTGATAAAAAAGACCTCAATGCCGCCGCGCTGCGCGAGGTGATCGAGGATCTGATCGGCTGAAGGCGCGCATTAGGGGAAATCCCCTAATGGTTTGGGGGTAGGGGGGGGTTGCCCGCGCGTACTCTTTCAATCTACACTGTTTTTAATCTTTAGTTTTGGCAAAGGGAGGTGACGCGCAGCGAGATACGGTGCGGTTCTCTGGCGAATCGTATGTCCAGGACACAGACTATCAGCAGCCGATAGGAGAAACAGATGTATCACAGTGGATTTCATCGCACGGTTCTGGGTTTAGTAGCATCGCTAACGCTCGCCAGCTTCCTCGCGGCCTGCGGCAGTGCGCCTGCGGCCACAACAGGTGGTCAGGCTACCGCCGCGCCAGCGAGCGGCGGCGCTGAGGCAACAGCCGCGCCAGCTGCCGGCGGCCAGCAGTTGGCCGTTGGCATCGTTCTGCCCACGAAGGATGAGACACGTTGGACGCAGGACGAGGCCCGCTTCAAGGAGGCACTCGATGAGGCCGGCTACCAGGTAGAGATTCTCTTCAGCGAGAAGGACTCGGCCAAGGAAAAGGCCAACGTCGAGACGCTGCTCACAAAGGGCATTAAGGTGCTGATCATCTGCCCCGTCGACGGCACGGCGGCAGCCTCGACGGCTGCGGCGGCACGCGCTGCGGGCGTCAAGGTGATCTCCTACGATCGCCTCATCCGCGACACCGACGCGGTCGACTACTACGTCACCTTCGACAGCCTCGCGGTGGGCGCGCAGCAGGCGCAGTACCTCGTCGACAAGGCCGGCAGCAATAAGAGCCAGCCCCTGTACCTGTTCGCCGGCGCCGCCTCCGACAACAACGCGTTCATCTTCTTCCAGGGCGCGTGGAGCGTGCTACAGCCGAAGATCGCTGACGGCACGTTCGTGATCAAGAACTCGAGCGAGGCGGTGGCCCTCCAGGCCAAGGCCGACCTGACACGCGACGAGCAGGCCAAGATTATCGCCCAGGTTACAACGGATTGGGCTCCTGGCACCGCCAAGACCCTGGCCGAGTCGAACCTGACCACCGCCACCACCGCAGACAAGGGCGACGTCTTCATCCTCGCCCCGAACGACGACACCGCCCGCGCCATCGGCGACACCTTCGCCGCCGACAAGGACGTGAAGAGCTTCATCATCACGGGCCAGGACGCCGCCCCTGCTTCGGTGCAGTACATCATCGATGGCAAGCAGTCTATGACCGTCTTCAAGGACGTTCGCACGCTTGTTAAGGGCGCGATCAGCGCTGCCGTCACCCTGCTCGAGAACAAAACGCCCGAGGCCAAGGGCTCCTACAACAATGGTAAGCTCGACGTGCCGGCCATCCAGTCGACCGTGATCAGCGTCGACAAGGCCAACGTCAAGGCCGAGCTGTTCGACTCGGGCTACTACAAGACCAGCGATTACACTGGCTTGTAGGCGCTAGAGCTTTCTGCCCAGGCTTGTAGAGCTGCTATCGAGAACACCGATATAAGGAACCAGGGTGGCAAAGCCGCCCGGGTTCCTTATACTCATATATCGAACAGAAAAAGCGAGATCCGCAATGAATACTCCCATCCTGGAGATGCGAGATATCACCAAGGAATTCCCCGGCGTGAAGGCGCTGAACAACGTCAGCTTTCACGTCGCGGAGGGCGAGATCCACTGTCTCGTTGGCGAGAATGGCGCGGGGAAATCGACCCTTATGAAGGTGCTGAGCGGGGTCTACCCTCACGGCACCTATAGCGGCGACATTCTCTTGCGCGGAAAGGAGCAGCACTACCGCGGTATCCGCGACAGCGAGAAGGCAGGGGTAGCGATTATTTACCAGGAGCTGGCCCTGATCCCCGAGCTGACGGTCTACGAAAACATCTTCCTCGGCAATGAGATCCGCAATGGCCCGCTCGTGGACTGGAACGAGACGATCAAGCGCGCTGGCGAAATGCTGGACAAGGTCCGGCTCAAGGTGAATCCCACGGCGAAAATCAGGGATCTCGGCGTCGGCAAACAGCAGCTTGTGGAGATCGCCAAGGCGCTGAGCCGCGACGTGAAGCTCCTCATCCTCGATGAGCCCACGGCGGCCTTAAATGAGGACGACAGCGCCAACCTGCTCGACCTCTTACGCGGCCTGCGCGACCAAGGCGTAACCTGCATTTTGATCTCGCACAAGCTCAAAGAAGTGATCGAGATCGCCGATACCGTCACCGTGCTGCGAGACGGCCAAACGATTCGCACCCTTGATGCACACAAGGGCGAAGTCTCAGAAAATATCCTGATCAAGCACATGGTCGGCCGCGAGATCGAGAACGTTTACCCCCGGCGCAACAACAAGCAGTTCGGAGATGTGGTTCTGGAGGCCAGGAACTGGAATGCCTACAGCCCGGCGGTCGGCAGAACCATTTTGCGCGACATCAACTTCAATGTTCGGCGCGGCGAAATCGTTGGCATTGCCGGCCTGATGGGCTCGGGGCGCACCGAGCTGGCGCTGAGCATGTTCGGCAACCCGGCGGGCTACCAGATCAAGGGCGAGCTGTTTTTCAAAGGCCAGAAGCGGCTATTCCGGCAGCCGCGGGAAGCGATCGACGCCGGGATAGCATACGTCACCGAGGACCGCAAGGGCAACGGGCTGATCTTGATGCAGGACGTCAAGGAAAACATTACGCTGGCGAACCTGCGAGCAATCGCCCAACGCAGCATCATCGACAGCAACGCCGAGATCAAGGTCGCGAACGAGTATAAGACCTCGCTCAATATCAAGACGCCCAGCGTTGAGCAGGTGGTGGGCAACCTGAGCGGGGGCAACCAGCAGAAGGTCTGCCTGGGCAAATGGCTGTTCGTCAAGCCCGACGTGCTGATCCTCGACGAGCCCACGCGCGGCATCGACGTGGGCGCGAAGTACGAGATTTACACGATTATGAACCGGCTGGTCGAGCAAGGCCTAAGCATCATCATGATCTCGTCCGAACTGCTGGAAGTCTTGGGCATGAGCGATCGCGTGTACATTGTGTCGGCTGGCCGGATCACGGGCGAGTTGCCGATCGAAGAGGCAACTCAGGAAAAGATCATGCACCTGGCAACCAACTGAGGAGGACTACGATGTCTGTCCAGAAGATGCAGAGTGTGCTGCAGCCCAGGACGTTTGTTGAAAACCTACAGCGGGTGCTGCGACAAAACATCCGCGAATACGGCATGTATATCGCCCTGTTCGTGATCATGGCAATCTTTGCGATCACGACGAAGGGCACATTCGTCTCATCGCGCAACCTGAGCAACCTCCTCAATCAAACCGGCTACATCGCGGTCCTCGCCGTCGGCATGACGCTGGTGATTGTGATCCGGCAGATCGATCTTTCGGTCGGCTTTCTTGCCGGCTTCCTGGGCGCAGTCGCGGCGATCGCGTTGAGCAGGTGGGGCTTGCCTGTGATAGTGGTTGTGCTGCTGGTGCTGGCACTTGGCGCCCTGGCCGGGCTGCTAACCGCGTTCCCAGTAGCGAAACTCGGCATTCCGTCCTTCGTCGCCTCATTGGCCGGCTGGTTGATCTACCGCGGCGCCCTTCAGCTCGTTACCGAGGGCAGCGGCACCATCATCATTGCGGACGAAGCGTTCAATGCGCTCGGCAACGGCTTCATCCCCGATATTCCGAATATTGGCATCCTGGCGGAGGTGCATAAGCTGACGTTGTTGCTCGGCATCGTGGCGATCGTTTCATTTATGCTGAGCGAGATGAATGGGCGCCGCAAAAAGCTGGCCTATAATTTCGAGGTCCTGCCGCGCGAGCTCTTCGTGCTGAAGCTGCTGTTTGTGGCAGTTGTCGTTGGCGCGATCACGTGGATACTCGCGAACTACAATGGCATATCCTGGACGGTTGTTATCATGCTGGCGGTGGTTGGGGTTTACCACTTTATCACCACGCAAACAGTGCTCGGGCGACACATCTATGCCGTTGGCGGCAACCCCGATGCGGCCGAGTTGAGCGGTATCAGCGTGAAGCGGATCATCTACATGGTCTTCGGCTCAATGGGCCTGCTTTCGGCGCTCTCGGGCATTCTCTTTGCCGCGCGCTTAACGTCGGCCTCAACCACGGCGGGCACGCTGTTCGAGCTGGATGCGATTGCGGCGGCTTATGTTGGCGGCGTCTCGGCGGCTGGCGGCGTTGGCCGGGTGACTGGATCGATCATCGGAGCGCTGGTGATGACGTCGTTGATCAACGGCATGAACCTGATGGGCGTGGGCATCTCTTACCAGTACATTGTGCGCGGTGCGGTGCTGGCCGCGGCTGTCATCTTCGATGTGTATACCCGTAGGGCGAGCCGATAGCAACGCCTCTTCAGGATGGAGCAGGAGCCAGCGTTGGCAAAGGTGAAACGGAGCGTGTAGAATGGAGAGCAGGGCGAGCTGCTGCGCGCTCTACACCCTGCCTATACGACGGAGGATAGCGACAATGGGGAAAGCTGCCACCGTCACACCTGTTCGCGATCGAACTTGGTTAAGGCGCCGCCTGCACTGGGGCTGGGGCGCGCTCGTGCGTCGCCAGGAGCTCATTGTATTCCTGCTACTGCTGCTGATGAGTGCTGCGCTTGGCCTGGGCACGGAAACCTTCTTCACCGGCACGAACCTGCTCAATATAGCAATCTATGTTTCGTGGTTCGCGATCGCCGCTTTTGGCGTTGGTATAGCAATCATCGTCGGCGGCATCGACCTATCGGTCGCGGCGGTGATGGCGCTCGCGGGGCTGGTGTGCGCGAGCACACTGCAGCAAGGCCTGCCGTTGCCGGTGGCAATCCTGCTAGGTTTGCTCAGCGGCACGCTGGCCGGGCTTCTTAATGGGGCGCTGGTCAGTAAATTTCATCTGCCGCCGTTTATTGTCACGCTCGGAACGATGGGCGTGGCCCGCGGCATCACGTTGGGGCTAACGAATGGCGCCCCAGTTCGTGATTTGCCCGAGGCATTTCGTCTGCTTGGGCAGGGCGCACTCGTTGTTGGACCAGTGTCGCTGCCGCTGCCGCTGCTATGGATGTTACTGCTGGCCACGCTTGTCAGCCTGATGCTCCACCAGACGGTGCTCGGGCGGTATATCTACGTGGTCGGCACCGATGAGCGGGCCCTGCTGGTCGTTGGCGTGCCAACCGGCCGCGTTAAGCTGCTGGCCTACATACTCAGCGGGGCGCTGGCAGCCTTTGGCGGCATGATTATGACTGCCAAGCTCGGAGTAGCGTCACCTGTCGCTGCAAGCGGCTACGAGTTGGATATTATCGCAGCGGCGGTGATCGGCGGAGCGAGCCTCTTCGGCGGCGAGGGAACCGTTACCGGCATTATTCTTGGCGCCCTGCTGATGCAGATTACGCGCAACGGGCTTGTGCTGCTCGGCCTGCCAACCTTTTGGCAGTGGCTGACGATTGGCGCGATGATTTTGCTGGTCATTCTGCTCGACTTTGGCCGCCGGCGGCGGGTATAGAGATGAACAAAAAACGTTCCGGCCGCAAAGCGCGCACATCCATCCGCTTCGTGGCGTTTGTGTGCCTTATGATCAGCGTGGTCGCAACCGCTGGATGTGGCGCGTCCGCCACCTCGCAGCCGCGCAAGAAGCTGACAATCGCCTGGGTTAGCAAATCGCTGGGCAACCCGGTATTCGAGCTTGGCGAGCGCGGCGCCAGGCAAAAGGCGAAAGAACTGTCCGACCAAGGACCAATCGGAGTTGAATTACTCACCGTCGGCCCGGCTTCTGCCGACGCGATTGAGCAGGCGCGGATGATGGACGATTTAATTGCGCGCGGCGTGGATGGCATCGCCGTCTCGTGCAACGATCCCACGGCGTGTGCCGAGCCAATCAACCGCGCGGTGGCTAGCGGCATCCCGGTTATGACGTGGGACTCCGATTCGCCCCAAAGCCAGCGCTTCAGCTTTCTCAGCATTGACAACTATGCGAGCGGTCGCACTGCGGCCGATCAGCTGGCGGCGGCGATTGGCGGTAGCGGCAACGTCGCCGTGATTACGGGCGTCCCAGGGGCGCTCAACCTTCAGCAGCGTGTTGATGGCTTCAATGATCGCTTGGCAGAGGCGTATCCAAATATGCGCGTGGTGCGCGTCTTCGCCAGCAACGAAGATATTAACCTCGGCGTGCAGGGGGTTGAGGAAACGATGCAGGCGCATCCCGACTTGCGTGGCTGGTTCTTTGCTGGCCTCTGGCCACTGGTTGCTGACCGTGGCTCGATGCCACTCTGGGAGGCGGCGTCGCGCAATGGCGCAGTGAAAACGGTGGTGTTTGACTCGTTGCCGCTTGAACTCGATCTCCTACGCGACGGCTATGTGCACGCGCTCATCGGCCAGAAGTACTGGCGGTGGGGCTATGACTCGGTCCAGATGGTCTATGATTACGTTATGTCGGACAAGCGCTACCCATCATTCATTGACACCGGCGTGGATATTGTTACCCGGAATAATGTGGACGCGATGACCGAAGCGTGGAAGACGAATGATTTTAGCAAGCCGCTGCCAGCTCCATAAGTTCGACTGCTAACAATAATGGAACCAATCCTCCGTTGCATCAACCTTTCCAAGAGCTTCGGTTCGCTCCCTGTGCTGCGACATGTCAGCTTCGACATTGTGCCCGGCGAGGTCGTTGGGCTCGCCGGGCGCAGCGGGGCAGGAAAGTCGGTGCTGTCCGAGATCCTGACCGGTGTCGAGACGCCTAGCGAGGGCGATGTGTATGTCGCGGGCCGACAGGTGATCTGGCCGTTCCATGCGCGCGCGGCGGGCATTGCCGTGATCCGTCAACAGCCCGAGCTGGCGGAGCGATTTGATATAACGACCAACATTTTCCTTGGCGAGGAGCTCGGTTGGTCGATAGCTGGCCGTTGGCTACGCGTCCCCAATCGCCGGCAGATGGATCAGCGCGCCGCCGAGGTGCTGGCCCAGCTTGATACGCGATTTAATTCGCTGCGTGAGAAGGTAGCGAACCTGACGAGTGAGCAGCGCCAGTTAGTGGCGATTGCGCGAACGCTGGTTTGGCCGGCCAAGCTTGTGGTAGTAGACGAACCGACTCAGCAGCTCAGTTATGCCTACCAGCAGCGCCTGCTGGCGTTGATTCGGAGCTGGCAGCGCGATGGCGCGGCGGTGTTATTCAGTAGCAACAATCTTGATCACCTGTTCGCGGTTTCTGATCGGATCGTTGTACTGCGCGAGGGGCGGAGCGTGGCCGATCTGCGTGTGGATGTGGCTGGGCGCGAAGATGTTGTTGCCGCGCTGGTTGGCATGGCCGACCGCCAGCAGCTTACGCCGATCATCTGGGCGCTGGACAGCTATTACCGCGCGCGCGAGCAGGCGGAAAAGCTTGGGCACCAGCAAACGCTGCTTGAACAAAGCCTGGCGGCCCAAGATTCGCTCAACCGCCAGCTGATCGACCAACTGGCGGTGCAAGTTTCCGCGCTCGACAGCGCCAACCTTGCCTTGCAGGATGCTCAGCGCCGGCTGCTGACGGAACGCGAGCAGGAGCGTAAGTCGCTCGCGCGCGAACTGCACGATCAGGTGATTCAGGATCTGCTCAGCCTGAACTACCAGCTTGAGGAGATCGAGGTGGATGCTGTGGAGCGCGAGCAGGCCGATGATTTGGCAGATGTGCGCGCCAGCATTCGCGCGCTTGTCGAGGATGTGCGACGGATCTGTGGCAGCCTGCGCCCACTCACGATCGATAGCTTGGGGTTAGGAGCAGCGTTACAATCATATACGCGCGATTGGTCGACGCGAACTGGGGTTGCGGTGGCGCTAGAACTCGACGATAGGCTCGAGCGCTTGCCTGAGGCGATCGAACTCTCGATCTTTCGGATTGTACAAGAGGGCCTGAGCAATGTTCGCAAGCACGCCCGTGCCAGCGAGGTGTCCATTCGGCTGCGCCACAGCTCACCGCGCACCTTGATGGTCGCAATTACCGATAACGGCCTTGGTCTGCCCCGCGGCTTCGACCTGGCCGCGCTCGCGCGCGAAGGGCACTATGGCCTTCTGGGAATCAGTGAGCGCGTGGCGCTGCTCGAAGGCCGGCTGCATGTACAAAACCAGCCTGGCGGCGGCGCGATCATCCAGGTCGAAATTCCTCACCCGCGCGTCAATGTACGCGAGCAATCAGCTACACGGATCCTGCGAGCCAAGTAACTCATCCATTGAGCACAGCGCCGAAGAAACAATCGGAAGAGCCAAATTGTACGTCGGCGTAGACACGTCCGCCAACAAGCCCCCGCGCAGCGGTGGTATACTGGGCGCCACGCCGCCCAGCCACAAGGAGCCGCCATGCGCTTCGGCCTTGCCGCCTACAGCTTCCCCTGGCGCTGCGGGTTCACCGAGTACGGCACGGTGGGCCTGTGCGCCAACCCCTACACCGCCGACGATCTGCTCGACCTCGCCGCCCGCAACGGCCTGACGGTGATCGAACTGCCCTTCCAGATGTTCCCCGACCTGGAGCCAGCCACGCTGCGCCGCTTTCGTGACCGCGCCGACTCGCTCGGCCTCGCGATCGTCAGCGATAGCGGCGTGGTCGACGTGCCCACCCTCCAGCGCCACATCCCCGCCGCCGCCGCGCTCGGCGCCCGTACCCTGCGCGTCACGCTCAGCAAGATTTTAGAGGGCAACCGCGCCAGCGCCCCCGGCGGCTGGGAGCCGTACCTCCAGCAGAAGATCGCCCAGCTTCAGGAGCTGCGCCCCCTGGCCGAGCACTGCGGCGTGTGCATCGCCCCCGAGAACCACCAGGACGCCACCACAGCCGACCAGATCCGCATCTGCGACGAGGTGGGCGGCGACTTCATCGGCGCTACGCTCGACGCTGTGAACCCGCTGGCCGTGGGCGAGCATCACCTGGAGGCTGCGCGCGCGCTCGGGCCGCGCATCCGCAACGTGCATCTCAAAGACTACCAGATCTACCTCTCGCCCTCGGGCTACCGGCTGGTGCGTTGCGCCATTGGCGAGGGCGTGCTGAACCTGCCCGCGCTGCTGGCCATTCTGTCCGAAGTAGCGCCCGATGTCACGTGCAACATCGAGCTGGCCGCCCTGCGCGCCCGCCACGTCCGCCTGCTAGAAGACGACTGGTGGCAGGGATTCCCCCCGCGCGACGCCCGCGCGCTCGTGCCGGCCCTGCGCCTTGCGTACGAGCACGCCCGCCCGAGCGGCGAGGACTGGCGCACGCCCTTCGAGCGCGACGACGACGCCGATGCCCTCTCGACCTACGAGGAGGGACAGATGGCGCGCAGTATCGAGTATCTGCACAGCGTCACATCGTGAAGATAAAAACAGGCTTTCCGCATTCAGCCCCCACAGCGGGCTTCG